>JALOPT010000178.1 GCA_025453715.1 Methanoregulaceae archaeon
CGCCTTCAGGATTCGGATAACGCCTGCCGCATAATCCCGCGCCAGTTGCCAAACTCAATTACGATCAAACGATGTATTATTTTTTGAGTGGGTATACAGCAAAAGTTGCAGGAACCGAAAAAGGAGTTACAGAACCAAAAGCAACATTTAGCACTTGTTTTGGAGCTCCATTTATGGCTCTTCATCCAAGTGTTTATGCCAAATTACTTGGAGAAAAAATTGTTAATCATAAGGTTAATTGCTGGTTGGTTAATACAGGCTGGACTGGCGGACCTTATGGTGTTGGAAATAGAATGAAAATTAAATATACCCGCGCTATGTTAACTGCAGCATTAGAAGGTAAATTGGAAAATGTCGAATATGTTAAAGATCCATTTTTTAATTTAATGGTTCCTCAATCATGTCCGGATGTTCCAAACGAGGTTTTAAATCCTAAAAATACCTGGAAAGATAAAAATGCATATGATGAGCAAGCTAAAAAACTTGCAAATATGTTTGTTGATAACTTTAAAGAGTATTCTGAAGGAACTTCGGAAGCAATAAAAAATTCTGGTCCTAATAAATTCTAATTTCTTTATGCGGGATAAACCTTCCTTTTTATCCCGCTATCTAAAAATAGCTTTTCTCAATTATTGATTATCATCTAAACTACTTTTAATTTCCTTCTAAAATATTTTAAATCACTACCATAAAAGAGGAACATCAGATGGCAGAAAAAAAACTTAACGGTGAAGTTTATTATCCAACAAATGAGATAATGGATTATGCTCATGCGAAATGTGAAAGTTTGTATAAATCTGCTGAAAAAGATCCTGTTGGATTTTGGGAAGCCGAAGCAAAAAATCTACACTGGTTTACTAAGTGGGATAAAGTACTTGATGATTCCAATAAACCTTTCTTCAAGTGGTTTACTGGTGCTAAAACAAATATTGCATTTAACTGTCTTGATGTACATGTTCAAACTCCAAGAAGAAATAAACTTGCACTGATTTGGGAAGGTGAGGATGGTGAGTTTAGATCATATTCTTACTTCAAATTACATAGAGAAACATGCCGCTTTGCAAATGTTCTTAAAAGTCTTGGTGTAAAAAAAGGGGATAGAGTTACACTTTATATGGGCAGAATTCCTGAATTAATGATTGGTATGTTAGCTTGTGCACGTATAGGTGCAATTCATTCAGTTGTATTACAATTTCACTGAGTTTATTCAAAAGTCGATTGTGGTTCCAGTTATAGTCCTGTTCCTGCGGAATCCAGCTGCCATCTTCCTGTTGTATATATCCTGTTCTACGTTTTTCAAGGGATTCCTGCCATTCCTTTTCATTTTGCTCTTCCCAGCTCAAACCTGTTTCACTTTCATAACTATCTGCCTTACTTAAATCCCCGGGGAGATCCCTTACTGCATCCGGAGAGTAAACCCTCCTTGCGAAACTTGGAACATTGAGTAAATTTCCCAGTGCTGACGCAGGGGCGGCAGCTAACAACTGGGCAATCAGCCCGGTACGGGCACAATCTTTCGCGTTCAGTGGATCACGTAAACAATCATCTGCAACAACAGGAGTGACGCAGATTACCATCAGGAGAAGGAAAAATAGTAACAGGTTCACTTTCGTATTATTTCCGGTACGTTTTACTATCCCAGGTTCCGGATCGCGGCTTATTGCATAGGCAAGAAATGTCCCGATAACAAGGTTCCAGTGCATCAGGTTATATTCAGATATTCCAAGGAAATCATACAGGATAACCGCCGTCAAAAAAGGAATTGCAATGCTGATCCCCATAAGGAGCATAGGGGATAATTTTTTTCGGAACGGCTGGATTGGCGTGAGGAAGGAGTCAATCTGACCCCGGAATAGTACCAAAACAACAGGCATCACAATCATTAAAGCAGGAGAGAGAAGATCAAACCCTTCAGAACTGGCGGGGACTCCGGTATAGAGTATCCATAGAATGGCGATTGCAACACCACACAAGACCGCAAACAAATCCCAATATTTCTGGGAGCGGTTCTTCCAGTTTGTTGTGTGACGGGTTTCACGGAGGGATTTTAAATCCATGAATTGAGAAGAGGATTCCTTAACAGACCTTGGGGGCGGTTTTTTCACCGTAACTTCCGGGGAAGTTGGTTTTGTGACCTTCTTTGTTGAAAGGCCCGTTGCAGGGGGATTATTAGGTTCCCACCGGGTTCCATTCCAGGAAAGCCATTTTCCCGTTGCCGGATCGGGCTGCCACCATCTCCCGGAAGCATCGAGCACTCGTAACTCGTTAACCAGCTTGTTGAATTCATCCTGACTAATTTTCCCGTTTCTCAACTTAAGGATCAATGTATCATACGATTTCCTCGCTTCTTCAAAATCCATCAGAACTCAGTCCCCCCTTTCCTTATCAAGAGAAAACTGATTCCAAGTATATATATTTTTTTAAGGCCCTGGTATGGACTACCCGGGAAATAGTAAGCTACACTTTTATATGCGAAATGAGGAGTGTCATTATAGACTGGGGGTAGACCAAATGCCATTTTGTGAACATTGTGGCATGGAGATATCACAAGATGACAAATTTTGTGAGCATTGTGGTGCGACGAGCCAGGCGGGACAGGGTATACCAGGAGCCCCTGCTTCCGGCGGTACTCCGTTTATTCCTCCTCCGCCACCGCCACCTCCTGTTGGGCCAACCCCTGTAAAACCACCAAAGGCTAAAAAGCAAAGATTCCTGGCAGCAGTTATTGTAATAGTAATAATAATTATTGCCCTTCTTTCCCTGCAGGGTTATCTTCACACTGAAACCCCGAACCAGGCACAGGCTATCCCGGTTATACCGTTCACTCCATCAATAACTCCCACCATACCGGTTCCCGGGACTACCACTACCTATCCCCCAGCGGTAGCGGGGACAGGCTATTCAGGATACACGGGTGTGTCCCCGGGAATCGCCAACCCACCTACAAACCCGGCCAGTTTCAGGGTGGACCATTCATCTGGCACAGCTCCGCTGCAGGTATCCTTTTATGAAACCTCTTTAGGCACTCCAACGAAGTGGAGCTGGGATTTTGATGACGGGGGAGGGAGCAGCGAGGAGAATCCTGTTCACATATTTACACGTCCGGGTACATACGATGTCACCCTGAGCGTTGTAATCGGGGGGAAAAATTACCAGAATTCACAGGTCATCACCGTCGGTAAACCTTCCGGAACACCCTTACAGGCAGATTTTACCCTGGCCCCACTGACCAATACCCCTCCGTTTTCAGTGAGGTTCACCGACACATCTACCGGTTCCCCGACCACCTGGACATGGGACTTTGGGGATGGGACAACGTCCACGCTCCAGAACCCGACCCACTCCTACGCGAGCGAAGGCGGGTATCGCATCACCCTTACAGTAACAAAAAGCGACGGGCAGAGGAGTTCTACCTTTACCCTGATCGATATCTATCCGGATGAAACAAAAGGTGATACTACAATGCTGGCACAAGCGTCGACCACTACCCCGACACAGGCGGTGTCAACGATAAAAACAACATCCAAAACCCCGTCCCCTACCGGGACTTCCAGTTCGTCCGGCTGTTCTTACTACAGCTACACCATCAATGGCCGTACGGTATCAGGGACCTGTTGTGGAGCACTTTCACAATCAATGCAATGTTCCGCGGGTAAATGCTACCAGGTCTACACATGTAACGGCGTGGTTATTCAATAATGAAACGAAAAATACTCATTTACCAGATCATGATGATTGGGTCGATTTAAACCACAATATCCGGTATATACGATGCCTACACCACGTGATCGGGTTCGTGGTAATAGTCATCTATTTCCTGGTACTCTCAGGCCTGGCAATGGCGTTGGACGGGTTGTAAGAAGAGCTACATACACCTAATCTTTTTTTCTTACTCCCGGTCAGTCCGTCTGTGAATTGCCGGCGGCCCATCCACCAGGGAATTTTATTACTACCAGGGTCCCACCCAGATAGTGATTATATCCATGCCAGAATTACCGGTTGAAGTATCGGGTCGTGCCCTGATTATTGACCAGAATGGTCGTGTCCTCGTCCTGAAGCGGTCTGAAAACTCAAGCAGTAACCCGGGAAAATGGGAGTTGCCGGGGGGTAAACCGAACAAGGGAGAGTCGTTTGAAGACAGTTTCAGGCGGGAAGTCCTCGAAGAGACAGGATTTTCAATAGATATCCGGCAGTCTGCAGGGACGGCTGACCAGCTGGTATCAGGGTACCACGTTGTCCACGTGGTGATGGTCGCCTCGATCAGGTCCGGGGGCCTTGCAATCAGCGATGAACATTCGGCGTTCCAGTGGGTGGAAATGCATGAACTGGGGGGTTTGGACAAGGCAGACTGGTTTTCCCAGTATTACCAGGTCTATCTCCGCGGCCCTGAGCAGGCGCCGGATTCGTAAAGATGCGGTTGAAATCCCGGATATCAAAACGGGCCCTTTTTTTGCGGTTACCCGGGAGGTAATGACCCGGTCCAGTCATCAGTTGTCATTACCCGGGAGAACCGCATCTGCTGGGTAACAAGGATGGCACGGTGAAGATCAGCATCATGAATGGTCCCGGCGGTATTGGATACCGAAAGGGTGCCTGTTGCATCGGATAGGAAATTTACCCCGTAACCCCGGTGAAATGCCTGGCGTGCTGTCGTATCGCAGCACATCTGGGTCATGTAGCCCGCAATAGTTACCGTTGTGATATTCTGCTCATCAAGCCACTTCGAAAGACCGGTCCCGGTAAAGCTTCCCGGCAGGTTTTTTTCAACGAGGATATCATAATGGCGGGACCTTATTTCGTAGTGAAGTTCCCATTCGTGCGTTCCTTTCCGGAATGTCGCCGATCCAGGAGGATTAGTATGCTGGATTACCGCGACAGGTACCCGGGACTCATATGCCCTGTCCATCGCTTTTTGGATATTCAAAAGACTTCCCTGCGGAAATGTTACCGGTAGTTTTCCGCTGAAATACTCGTTCTGAACGTCAATGACCAGTAATGCCTGTTTCATGCCGAATTCCCCAGGTCCTGGTATTCAATCATCCCAATAGTTTCCCGCACTCGTAACAGGTGTGTTTGTAGGGGTCAAC
>JALOPT010000026.1 GCA_025453715.1 Methanoregulaceae archaeon
AAAAAAAAGCGAATTTCCCTGCTCACAGGATCGGTGAAAAGAGGCGGGAAACCGAAGACCTGACCTTGAAATAACCTGACCTGCTGGCATACCATTCAGGTGTCAGTTCGGTACATTTTGAAAGGTCATCAAGATAGGCCTGCTTCAGTTCCGCGCCAACTTTTTCATCGTAAATAATTGCATTTGTCTCGAAGTTGAGCTGGAAACTCCTCACATCCCAGTTTGCACTCCCAACCGAAGAAACGGTACCATCGATAACAATAGTCTTTGCGTGAAGGAACCCGTTATCATAGGTATAGGCTTTCACACCAGAGTCAAGGAGCTGTTCCACGTATGAATGGCTGGCCCAGTACACGAACATGTGGTCCGGTACGCACGGGATCATGACCCGGACATCAATTCCTGAAAGGGCTGCGATACGGAGTGCATCGGTAATACTTTCGTCGGGTATGAAATACGGGGACTGGATATAGATGGTCTCGACAGCCGAATTTATCATCTTCAGGTAGGATTCTTTTATCGGGTTCCACCGGGTATCCGGTCCACCGGATACAACCTGGATAGCAGTCCCGTCGAAATGAGGGATTTCATGAAAATACCGGTCATCGATTATCAGCTTGTCAGCTGATGCATAGTTCCAGTCGAGAAAGAACCGTATCTGGGCAATTAATGCACCGTTCCCCTTGATCCGTACCGCGGCATCCCGCCAGTACCCCCAGCGTTTGTCCAGCCCGAGATAGTCATCGCCAATATTAAACCCGCCAATAAATGCTGTTTCCCCGTCAATAATGGCAATTTTCCGGTGGTTCCTGTAGTTTACCCGGTAGTTGAAATACGAGATCAGGGACGGGAAAAAGACCGCATGCTTTCCTCCGGCAGCCGTGAGTTCATCATAAAAATGTTTAGGCAGGCCACCACTCCCGACCCCGTCCACGAGCAGCCGTACTTCCACACCTTCCCGGGCTTTACTGGTCAGCGCTTTCATGATATCACGGCCAAGCCCGTCGTCCTTGAGAATGAAGTACTCCATGTGCACATGGTCGCGGGCACCATGGATTGCTTCAATCAGGTCAGCGAACTTGGCCTTGCCATCGGTATAGGGTTTCACCTGGTTGTTGAGAGTAATGAGCGCCTGGTTATTCTGGAGCAGCAGCAGTGCCATCCGGAAAATGGCGCCGGACCACCGTTCGGTACCCTTTTCACCCTTTATTTTAACCTCCTCTACCTGGGATTCAATCAGGCTGATTAATTCGTGGTCAGCACCGGATTTCATGGCAAACATCTTTTCTTTCCGGTAATATTGCCCAAATATCAAAAATAAGAAAAAACCGATAAAGGGAAGCAGGAACAGGACTAGAAGCCATGAAAGTGCAGATACAGGGGTTTTTCTCCGGATAAACACAATCGTGATGGCAAAAAAAATGTTTGCGATGATAAGTATCGGCAACAGGAAGTGGTATATCTGGATCAGGTAATCGAGAATCATCTGGCAACCTCGGGACAATGGAAATGTAATAATACTGTTTTTCGGATGATAACCATCAGAACCCGTATATTAATTTCTTTGCATTTTATTGTAATCCGGCCTCCAGGGGAAATTTGTGAAAAAAATTGCTGAATAACAGAAAAACAAGGGGCTATTGTACATGTTACTCACGTCATGCTAAAAATTCTGTATAACGCAGATAAATGATACCTAAATGACCTGATGGAATTAAACACCAGTAAGTTCCTGGACAATGACAAACATGACCTGTTCTTCACGGTCGTACTCTCCAACTAAACGGACCGCTACCACATCACCACTATCTTTCCTCTTAATTTTGTAATCGAGTGTAAATGGCAGGCCCCCTGTTACCAATGCCTGTTTTGCCCGCTCCAGTGAATCCCGGTATTCGGGAATGGTGAGGCTGTCGAAGTCAGACTGGGAACATTCGCACGCCGGAAGACCAAACAGGTTTTTTGCACCTTCTGACAGGGTGACCGACCCGGTACCGGTTTTGTGTTCCCAGTACCCCGAGCGGGCGAGGCGCTCGGCACGGTGATAACGGGCAATATTTGTCTGGAGCACATGTTCCGCCTGTTTCCATCCGGTTATATCCCTCGTGGTCATCATCGCCCCCTGGATTTCAGGTACCTCAAGGAGACTCGTAATGACCGATTCTACCGGCATGTATAAACCGTCTGATTTCAGTACGCGATACCTCACCGGGTTCCTTACATGGTCTTTCTCAAATGCTGATGAGAATTCCTGCCTGACGGCGGAAGCATCATCAGGGTGGATAAAGTCCATGAATTTTTTCCCGGTCATATTCATTGCCTTGTAACCGAGCATCGGCTCGACAGGGGGAGATGCATAAATCATCACGCCATCCCGGTTAAGCAGGGTAATAATCTCATCTGAGTGCCTGATGATCGTCTGGAACCAGGTCTCGTTCTGCTGGAGCATCCCTTCCACACTGGTCCTCCTGACAAGCTGGCGGATCTTGTGGGCAAGCTCGGCAAACTGGGCCTTCGGTTCCCCTCCTTTCTGGAGATAGAAATCAGCACCACTATTAATCGCCTCGATTACCACTTCCTCCCGTCCCCTTCCGGTAAAAAGGATAAACGGGATATCACCTTTTGCTGCACGGACCCTTTTTAAAAATTCGATCCCGTCCATGTGCGGCATCTGGAAATCTGAGACAATTACATCGTAGTTGATGAGTTCGAGCTGGTCCAGCCCCTGGGTAGCGGAATTCAGGGTCTCTACCTTGATATCGTTCGTCCTCTCGAGGAATAATTTTCCTATTTCAAGAAGTCCCGGCTCATCATCAACATAGAGAACTTGAATCATGTTGCAACGGATCTAACGTTGCATAATCCTATGCAATAGATATTTCGATGTTGATACACTCATTACCATGAACGGGAAAACGGGACCCCGCAGGTAATAATGCAGGTAAATCAGGTTAATTCCCGGATGGATGTATATTTTAGCATCAGGGTGATTTTGTTGTTTGAGGGGTACTACGAAGTCCCCGGGTAACGGGTAACCATCCATATACCTCCGGTACACGATCATCAGAATGGGTCCGGTTAAGAACTGCGAGGCCATGAGTGAGTCTGAAAGGGGAGAAAAGGCGAGAAGGCTGCGTGATTGAAGGATCAGCCCTCTTCCGGTATCACCCAAAAATGAAGAGATCACATCGGATGCAAATCCCGGTAACGCAGTGGTACATAACCGTCCCCGGGAAAATGGCACCCCGAAATGGGCCTCCATTTTTATATCGGGCAGAAATTATAGGGATATAATCGTAATTGTGCGTTTTTCACTGCGAAATTTTTCACATTCATAAATTAGTATAAATATTCATCAGTTTATCATGTTCTTTATGAGCCGAGGTAGCTATGTGACCATCGCCCTGCTGATACTTGTTGTTTCTATCATATCAGCAGGCTGCACTGCACTATCAGGAGGGGACAACCAGAAGTCCCTGGTATCAGCCCCGGATCTTGCGACAGGCAGGACCAGTTATGATGCGGGGATTGCACAGGGGAGTTATACCCCGGTACCAACCCATGCCCCGGTTGTCGCCGGAAACCATGAGACCGCAGGTACTGATGATGCGATTGAACAGAAACTGGTCTATACGGCCCAGGTAAACGTTGAAGTAACCGATGTACCTGCTGCTGTTGATAGTATAAAGACAATTGCAGCCGGGAAAAACGGGTACGTTGCGTCATCAGCATTCAATACGCTCTATAATGACCACCGGACGGCCACAGTCGTCTTACGAGTCGCGGCGAAAGATTTTGAGAGCGTACTCGAAGGGGTCAAAGCAATTGGAACAGTAACCTCGTCAAACACAAAAGGAGAAGATGTAACCGCAGAGTATGTCGACCTCCTTGCCCAGAAAGCCTCATACCAGAACCAGCTCGCCCAATATAATGAAATAATGAAAAAGAGCGAAAAGGTGGAGGATATCATAAAGGTCCAGGAACAGATTGACCGTGTCCGGACCAGTCTCGACCGGCTCGAGGGCAGGATGCGGTACCTGGATAACCGGATCGATCTTGCGACAATCACGGTGAGCCTGTCGGAAAAAGTACCGGTTGGCGGGGAGCCGGGACATAGCTTCATCCGCACCATTAACGAGGGTATATCAGGCCTCGTAGGGATGATAGATTTTCTAATCGTTGCATTTTTCACCCTGCTGCCACTGATAATAATCGGGTTAGCCGTATATGGCGGTTACCTTTGGTACCAGTCAAGAAAAGCCACAAAGGGACTAAAACCACCCCGGCCTGAAGCCCCGGAAAAGAAATAAACGAGATATAATATCTCATTTTTCAGGGCGGAAAACATACCTGCGACCAGGTATTCCAGGGTTGCAGGATTTTTTTGCCGGGGGGGCCTCCCGGCTATTCCATCCACCTGGTCACCTGTTCTGCAGGAGGCCGGATGGACGGGGGCAACTGTTCCTGGTAATAGCCGACTGCACAACCGTTCAGTTCGAATTCATCCGGCTGGATCCCGAGGAGCCGGCAGAACTCCGGGTCTGATCCCATCTGCCCGGTCACCGAAACCAGCTGGAACCCGAGGTTTAAGGCTGTTGCCTTGAGCCACATGTTTTCCAGGCAGTGGGCAAGCGATTGCTGTTCTACGGGGGGGAACCCTCTTCGCTCAGCGACCACGATATACCAGGGAGCGGTCTCAACTCCCGGTACAACTCCTGCTTTCCGGATCATTTCAAGGCGGTTTGAAAACGTTTCAGCCTTTGAACGCAATTCCGGGTTGTGCTTCATCTTTTTTTCAAGATCTTCGGCCATCATGTGGATTTTCTGCATCAGGAGACCACCGGCGATTGTGAGACCGCGGCTGTCCCGGGGAAAAACAAAGAACTGCCTGAAATATTTATTGCCCCTGCCTCCAGTCGTGGCAGCAGCAAAGGGAGCGGCAAGACCTGCCTGTATGATCCCGCTGACAGATTCTTTCGGAGGGACATCCATGCGGAACATACGGTACGTCCGGCGTGAGCTAATGATCTCATCGAGTATCATTCCGGTGGATTCGTCGAACATGCACATAATCCTTGTTTGGGAATTCATGGGTGATGAAGATGTTTATGTCGTGGCATTGGACTTATATGCCTGTAGTCAGGGAAAAATGGAGAATTCATGCGGATATGACCATGTAATTAGCTAACGGAGAGATAATACAGGCGGTTTTTGGTACCAGTCAACTGTTGTGTACGATAAGATTATACGGTATATTATCCGATAGTCAGTCATGAAGCTTTCAATCCTTGTATTGAGCCTTGTACTCGCTGTTGCGTTTGTATTAACAGCAGGGTGTACACAGACTGCAACGCCACCGGTGGTAACACCAACACCAACTGCAAGCCCTGTCGCTACACCCGTCGTTCCCCAGACTACGGCACCAGCAGCAACCGTTCAACAGGTAGGGATGGGTACTCCGGGACCAACTCAAATGCTCCCGGTTGATTATATGCTTGATTTCATGGTGCAGGGTAACGGGGATACCGCAAACCCCTACATGGCTGTGACACTCCGGGGAGGAAACGGGATGAACCTGGATTCCCGCATTGATGTAACCTTCACAAAGCCGGATGGGACTTCACAGCAGGACTTCATGCTACCCCCGTTCTATGTAGGACAGCAGGTAACATTCCCGTCAAGCACCTACCAGAACAGGGTAGAGATCTGGGTGACTGCACCGACGGTAGGGAAAGTCAAGACATATGACCAGATAGTCCCATTCAAATCACTAAATCCATAAGGACGGGATTTCAGGACAAATTTTCTATCTTTTTTACCGGCTTAACAAACCCGTTTCTGGTCCAGCCCTGGTACAGATAGCCACGGGTTAGTTACATATAGTCTCATTCTATATACCAGATGTAGAATTCCATTAACAGAGGGAGATATTGAAGAAGAATACCTTTTACCTCATCGTCGGTTGTATTGCCATTACACTGGTCGGACTGTTCTGGTACTCTGATGTGATCCGCCAGCCGCTCCTGATTGAAATCGCATTTATCGTGGCTGTTGCTGCAATCTACCTCATCCGTCGCCAGGTAACTGACCTGAAAGAGGATGAACGGGACGTGAAGATTACTGAACAGGCTGTGCTCCGGACGATGCAGGTCTTCTGGGTCGTCTTTTGTGCTTTTTCTATCGGAGCGGTAATGCAGTTACTCAGGGCACCCTCATTTCCCCGGGGGTTTCACATGGAACCACCCCCGATCCTTCCGGAACTGCTTTCGCCACGGATGATCGGGTTTGTCCAGCTCGGCCTCCTCTGCCTGATGATTTTCCTGTACGTCGGCTTCAGGATCTATTACGCAGGTAAATACGGGGGATGGGAAACCGATGAGGAATAAGATCAAGGTATTCCGGGCAATTCATGACCTGACCCAGGAAAACCTTGCGCTATTGATTGGCGTCAACCGACAGACGATCCTCGCCATTGAGAAAGGGAAATATGTCCCTTCTCTTGACCTTGCATTCCGGATAGCCCGGTACTTCGGAGTCCCAATCGAAGAAGTATTCATTTACGAAGATGAAGAACAGAACAAGAGTTAGCTAAAATTTTCTCCCTTATATGCATTGTAATTGTTTCCTTCGTCCAGCGAAACGATCGCTAATGATAGTATGTAACTTTTTTTTAGAATTCTCTACGGAAATCCGGCAATAGCAGAGCAAAGCAGTTGTAATCAGTTGTATCCGCTATCTGGATGAACGGTACATGTGCAGAGCGAGGAAGAGGTAATGGGAATACCCTTGACAATGCTATGTCATGACATAGCAAGGATTAAATATTGTGGGGTCTAAAACCCTGATCAGGTAAGCTCATGTCTGTTATGGTGTGTAAACGCAACACAGATACTATCCAGGTGACAGACACCTTCTTTTTCTTCTTTAGATAGGGGACCCGGAGTTCAGCCGGATCCCCTGTAATGTTTTGGTCCAGAGAGTTTACCGGATGGTGTTATTATCATGTGTAAAACATTTCTAATCCCACGTAATGAGGCAGAAAGGCGGAATAAGTGCATGAATTCAGGAGATATGCCGCATGCCACACGAAAGATAACCAGAAGGATTCATTCAGAGAGGAGGATACTGTGATGAAAACGAGAACGATTGTCCTGTTACTACTGGCAGCGGGACTCATCCTTGGGGGGGTCGCCATTTCAGGGTGTACCCAGAAGGCCACGTCATCACCTGCTGAATTGAAGATTGGGGTGGTCGCGTCGATGACCGGCCCATCAAGCGCGACCGGGAAAGACATGTGGCAGTCAGCACAAATTGCTGCCGACGAAATAAATGCAAACGGTGGCGTTTATGTTACTGAACTTGGGCAGAAAATACCGGTAAAAGTCATTGTCGGGGACGATGAATCGACCCGTGAAGGCGGGCAGAAAGCCGTTTCAAAACTTATTTCCTCTGATAATGTGGATGCCCTTGTCGGTGGTTTTTCCAGTGCTGTAACATCGGCATCCCAGTCTGTGGTTGCAGAACGAAAAGTACCGTATGTCATAACCGGTGCATCGAGCCCGACCATCACACGGAGGACAGATATTGATACGTCCTATATGTACCACTTCTGCCCGACAACCGATGATTACGGTAGCCAGACAACCCGGTTCATCAGCAATTTCATGAGGCCTGCAATTTATAATAAATTTAATCTTGATACTGCCCGGCCTCTCCGGCTTGCAATTGTGTACCAGGACAGTCCCTATGGGAAAGGTGTCCTCACGGCGGTTGAAAACACGATTAAAAATGAGAACCTTCCCGTAAAAATCGTGAGCAACGAATCGTTTAAAATGGGGGAGACAGACTACCGGACATTACTCACCAATGTCAAAGCAAGTCAGCCAGACGTGATTTATTCTGCAGCTTTCCTGAATGAACAGGGCCCCATGATCACCCAGGCCCGGAGAGACGTAGGGATGAATACGCTGTTCGTGGTGGTAGAGTGTAACGACGATCCGGATTATTACCGGAGCCTGAGCAGGTATGGAGAAGGGTCGATTATTGAAAGCCATTTCAGCCCCTACACAGTGCCAAACGGGTCTACGGCAGATGCAGCAATTGTTTTCAAGAACAGCTACCAGAAAAGATGGGGCGGGTTCCCCAGTATGATGGGTGCGACCACGTATGAAGGAGTATACATTGTTGCAAATGCTGTCGGGCAGGCAGGATCGCTTGATAAAGCAAAAATCAGGGATGCCCTTGCGGCCACAAACATGCCTGAATCAATAGAGGCAATGAAGGATGGAAAAATAACCTTTTCAAAGGATGCCCGCGAGGCTGCCTTCAACCTTTACATGGAGCAGCTCGCCTGGAACGAAACACTGAATGAACTCCGGCCGACTATTGTTTATCCAGCTGACCTGAGCCAGGGCAGTTTTGAAATCCCGGGATGGTACCAGCCGGGAACGGCATGAATATGAGTGATGTATTCCCGGGGGTTTCCCCGGACCACTATTCTTTCTACATTCTGTTCATGATACCGTGAGGCGGTACTAACAGACAATAGGGGTATTACTGCGATACAACCAACGGTCAGGACTGGTCCGAATCATTTCAGTTTAGTCCTGTACACCCGTTCGACCCGTTGCATATCAACCGGGCAGACGCAGCTACATGATCGAACTTATCGATTATATGGCACATATTGTATGTTATACACATGATTTAGAAATGTATTAAATACATAATGTATAATATTCTATACAAGGTGTGTGCAGGGTTCTGCACGAGCACCGGATGATCGAGGAGAAATATCATGAAAACAACAGGAATTTTTTTAGGGGCTCTCGGAGTCTGCGTGGTAGTTGCGCTGGTCGTAGGATTCGCCGGGGCAGCAGTTGTCACCCCGCATGTCTTTGGAAAGGCCACCAGAAATGAGACCGCCCCGGGACAGGGTCATGGGGCACCAGGAAATATCATCGACAAACTCGAACAGCAGGGTGTTGATGTTTCTGCAGCGAAGACGGCACTCGCTAACGGGGATATGACAGCCCTGAAAACATGGCTTGATGCATACCACCATGCTAACCCGCGAAACCAGACTTGTAATGAAAACCGGCCGTCCCCGGAAAAAATTATCGACAAACTCGAACAGCAGGGTGTTGATGTTTCTGAAGCAGAGACTGCAATCGCCAACGGTGACACAGCCGCACTCAGGACATGGCTTTTTGAATTCCGGGAAGCCCACAGGGGAGAGAGCCGTGGCAATAAAACGGGAGGCAGGCCCTGTTTGTAAAAACATTACAGGAAGGAATACCCCTACAGTCATTCCATTTTCCCTTACAAAAAAAACGTACAGGTGATACCATAATGGTCAGTCAATCATTCAATGCCGGAAAAAAGTCGATACGCCGGAGTACATACGAGCCGGACAGAGTGTACGAACAGGTGATGGATGTGGGAGAACCACATACCTCCCTGATAAAAACAGGCGCGGTCATAACCAATCTCTGTATATCGTTAGTGGTGATGGCACTCTTCGCAGCCTGTTCCCATCCCTTTCCGTAATCACCGAGGCTCAATGCAGCCCGGAAAACACATAAAACATATTCTTTATCACGGATTGTCCTTCCAGGGAGCTGCGCCGGATGCGTAACCAGAATACACGAGGCAGAGGGTAATTTTCAATTGAGGGCCAGAATACTGTCATGTCCGATATGTCTATAGTCTGCAGAGCTGGACTATTGTTATGCAGACAGGGAAACGGAGAGAAATATTCTTTTCCACGCTCTTAATTGTCCTTTTCAGCCTGGCATGCGTATCGGGCTGTATCCAGCCAACCAATCCTGGTCCCGGATCAGGGACAGGTCCATCATACTCCCCGCAACCCGCGCCTGTTGTTACCGGCCAGGGGTCTGCAGGACCGGATACCGCAATCGTTCCCTCCCAGGATACTCAGGTTACAGGTACTTCAGCAGGGGCCAGTAACCAGACAGCGGTAAATACCACGCCTGGCCCGAAATATTCTCGAGGGTCATCGGTCCAGAAAAATCCTGCAGATTCAAGCTACGATAAAGACCGTGCCTGGGTTATCATCAAAGTTAATCCGGATGACACGTACACCGTGGGGCAGATTTATTTAGACCCGGAAGCCAGGGTCTGGTTTAAGGTAAGCGAGGAATTGCCGGTTGTCCGGGCGATTCACGCGGTGGAACGCGACTACCCTGTCCTGAAGGGAACTGTTGACTGGAACACATTCCCGACGAAGCACGGGGTTGTTGACCAGTACGGGACAACAAGGCTCGAATGGTGATATAACCCGGGAAGTCCCGGAAATCGTTCCTTTTTCGTGTCTCAACGATGAGGCCCACGGGGCAACTCACTGGAATAACGGTCAATTCACATACCGCAGAAGTTCCATCCCGGGTGCCCAGGTTATCCCAAATACTAATCCGATTCCCCCATCGGGGCAAAATTTACCCTATTATTCATGAAAGAACAGGATAACTTCCATTCCAGTATCCAGGACTACTGTCTGTAACGAATGACTTTAATACATTACATCAATATCAACTATTACAAGAGATCATGAAAGTTACCAGGGCAGCTGAATTAAAAAATGAAGGAAATGACTATTTCAAACAGGGTGAATATGAAAAAGCCCTGCAGTGCTATGGGAAAGCAGTTGAATTAGTCCCCGATTACCGCGACGCATGGAACAATATTTATCTCACCCTTGTCAAACAGGAAAGGACCGAAGAAGCGGCCAGATGTAAGGAGATCCTTGATAAATTTGCCCTTGAGCCAAAAACGCAGCCAAAAGCAGTAGGGTCCGGACATTTTTCCAGGATACAGAAAGTCCTTATTGTAATCATAACAATCCTGCTGGTAGTTGCCGTCGTTGTTGCAACAGAGGCGCTTATGGGAGTAGGGGTCAAAAAGTCAGGGCCTAGCCCGATTGAAAGTAACCTGAATTCACTGGTTGCGTTAAGCCCGGTAGGCCTCAATATTTCAGGAAACAATGCATCAGGTATAAACATCCCAAGTTCTGTTGATATGGTCTCAGGTTCGTTCGACACGGTGCAGAATTCACTGGTCGTGTTAAGCCCTTATGGCCTTGATATGCAGGCCAATAATATATCCACAAGCAATTCCCCTGTACCTTCCTGAAAAATAGGGTGTTGACAGGGAATGAGGTACACAATTACCTTTTAGAATGAACCATCTCCCCGGATAGATGGCGGTGCCGGTACGAAGGCCTTGCCCAGGTGGGAGCGAAAACGAGGACCGTTGCCCAGGTATCCCTTAAAACTGCCATTAAAATGGTCCTTTTTCCCAATCAGGAGTTGCCGAAGTGGAAAGCCTGGCATTTATGTATCCCGTATAGGATAGGCCGCAAAGAAAGGCCTATTATTAGCGGAATCGGGATAAAATCACTTTAAAAGCGAGGGAAAACCACAGGAGGGAAAAGAAGGGCAAATCGGGCTCAATAGATGAAAGGAGACGGGAGATATCGGGTTGGGGGGGTAATAATACCCCTATCCGGGGGTATTTTGGAGGATTTTTGTATACCCCTAGTTGATCCCATTGTAGTGTAATAAATGAACAAATCAGATGCCTCTTAACCGGGGCGATGAAGGGGGTCATGGGGTCAGCAATGACCCCTTCTGATACTTCTGCACTTTTGATTGGGGAATTTTGGTCGCAACACGGTCCTGCAAATATCCTCAATATTGGAGTTTTATTTTTATTACCTAGGAAAAGCGAAGCACGGACACGGAGAGAACGGATCGACCCCATGCTTCGTGCAGCGGGCTGGCAGATCGCTCGTGGTCACCTATTCGAAAGGTTATAAGGAAACGGTTTATAATAACGTATTCCCTAAATGAGGACGTCACATCCGAAAAATGGATGCAAAACGGGCCCGGAAATACAGAATCAATAGTATAACAGGGTGAAACATCAAGCTAGATTTTATTAATTTTTCGTGACCATACTTGAATCATGAAATTCATATTCGCTATCCTTATCATATTCATCGTTGCTGTGCTTGCATGTGGATGTACAACCCAGGCCCCTGCTATAACTCAGGTGACAGCATCGCCAACCGTATCAACGAATGTGAACATCCCCAATATGACGGGTATATGGCAAGGAACCGGCGATGGCTATACAACGAATGACGGGTTCACTCATTATCCTACAGCAACGTTCAACATCACTGCACAAAAAGGGCAGATATTTATTGGGAAGAAGGAGTACCCAAGAATAGATGGAAAAACATATTACGAGAGCTTTTCCGGGATGATCACAACGAACGGGGAGTTTTATGAAGCCGATAGCATCGGTGGTTTTTCTTTCGGAAAGTTGATCACTCCCAACTCCCTGGAACTAAATTATCTCGAGGAAGGTAACGATACAAAAGCCCTTGTCATTCACCTCACTCGGCAAACCAATTGATTTTTCTCTTTTTAATAAGATTTAATTTTTAAAAATAACAGATAATCAGGCTAAAAATTGCCCATTGGTAATATCTTCACACCACCTGCCCGGAAGTTGCCGGTGTTGTACGGGTATCAGAATTAACCTTTACAATTGTTGAAGTAACTATGGTACCTTATACCTGTTCCTCCTGGAAACATATGTGCATAGAAATATAATCCTTCAAAATTCAATCCGATTGAACTACCGGTCTTACATTCATCATTTTGAAATGACCGAACCATCATAAACTGGTAAAAACCTACACGGTAACAGTCAATAACTTTTCAGGTCTGACGCCAGAATG
>JALOPT010000027.1 GCA_025453715.1 Methanoregulaceae archaeon
ATTGCCTCTTTCGCATCGATTATACTGATGATCCAGCATATCAGCATCATGCTGCAGGCACCCAACATCGCGGCTGCGGCGGGGAAAGAATTGCAGGAGGTAGTCAGCGAAGAGAACCGTGCGGAATTATCCGGTGGGGAACATACACCTCAAACTGAAAAAAATCTGCCGGATTCAGCAATGGTGGGAGAACCCCACCTCGTTGTTGCTGGCAGGACAGGGTATATTAAATACGTTGACCAGAAGTCCCTCCTCCTTTTGGCCGAAAAACATGATATTGTGATCCGCATCGTGAACAAACCAGGCAACTTTGTACGGGGCGGCATGGTCATTGCACGGGTCTGGCCCGGGGAACGGATCGACAAAGAACTGGATGACATAATCAGGATCACATTCCATCTCGGAAACCAGCGGACACCCACGCAGGATGTTGAATATGCCGTTAACCAGCTTACCGAAATGGCAGTCCGTGCCATGTCCCCGGCGATCAACGATCCGTTCACTGCCATGACATGCCTGGACCATATTGGTAACGGCCTCGCGTTGTTTGCCAGGCAGGGGCCTGTCAGCCCGGATGTGTATGACAGCCAGGGCAGGTTGCGCCTTATTTTCGATCCGGTTACGTTCGACGAATTACTCGGCGCCGCCTTCGATATGCTCCGGCATGCCAGTTCCGACAACGCAAATGTACTCATGCATATGCTGAAAATAATCGATGTGATCAGCCACGATGCGAAATCCAACGGTGCACGCCAGAGCCTGCGCCGTCATGTAACCCTCATCCAGCTTGAAAGCGGGACTGGTTCCCTGATCGAAGAGGACCGGATGTCGATACACCGTACTGCTGAGGCCCTGGACCTGAAATTGAAAGGCCATTCATAAGGACAGGAGTTCTGGCAGGGGATGACATGAATAACGTCCTGAAAAACGCCCTACTGGTGCTGGCAGGCGCATTACTCTTCGGCGTCGTCGTTTTTATCGCCTGGGGGATGACTCCTCTCGGTCCAACCGACCAGGCCCTGGCAGCGATGGAACAGGGGGGAGATATCAGTGTTGTGGATAATGGTAATTTCGTGGTATTTACCCCGGTCTCAAATCAGCCCATAACAGCCCTCATTATCTACCCCGGCGGGCATGTCGATTATCGTTCGTATGCCCCGGTTGCACGCATGATTGCCAGCCGGGGTTACATGGTCTCCATTGTAAGGATGCCGTTATCCCTGCCGGTTTTTGGCGTGAATAAGGCGGATGAGGTGATTGCTGCATTTCCGGGTATCAGGTACTGGGTTATCGGGGGGCATTCCCTCGGGGGCTCAATGGCTGCTTCGTATGCCAGGAGCCACCCCTACAGGGTGCAGGGGTTGTTTTTATGGGCGTCATACCCTCCGGAGGGCGATGACCTGTCAGCAACAGACCAGAAGGGCCTTTCAACATACGGGTCGGAAGACCAGGTCCTTAACATGGACAATGTAAATTCGACGCTCGTCCTGCTCCCGCCGGGGACGATCAGGCAGGTAATCGAAGGGGGTAATCATGCCCAGTTTGGTAATTACGGTCCGCAACCGGGAGATGGCGTTGCAACGATCTCTGCTGAAGACCAGCAGGCACAGGCGACTAACCTGACTGTGCGGCTGGTACGGGCTGTGGAGGGAGAATGAGATGAAAAGCCTCTGGAAAATCCTCGTTATCGTTATTCTTGGCATTACCGTAACCCTGCTCATTGTTCCACTCATTTACCCGGTCCCACCCCTGGCCGGGACCGTCCCTGAACATGAACTTGCCGACCCGGACAGCCATTTTGTAGATGTCAACGGGGTGACCGTTCATTACAAGGAAATGGGACAGGGGAGACCGGTGATTATCCTCCTTCATGGTTTCGGGGCCAGCGAATATTCATGGCGTGAAGTGATGGTGCCCCTCTCGGAGTCCGGTCGTGTCATTGCATATGACCGTCCCGCATTTGGTCTTACTGAACGCCCAATGGATGGGAACTGGACGGGTACAAACCCCTACAGCGTCCAGGGAAACGTGGAACTGCTGGATGGGCTGATGGACGAACTCAATATTGAAAAAGCCATCCTTGTGGGGAATTCAGCGGGCGGGGAAGTAGCAGCTGCGTACGCCATCGAACATCCGGAACGCCTGCAGGGATTAGTACTCGTGGATCCAGCCGTGGGAAATGGGAATAAAGGTCCGTTACCGCAATGGGCGTTACCTCTCATGTCTTTACCGCAAATGAGGCACATGGCTCCTTTGCTCGTGCGTACTATTGCCGGGGATTTAGGAAATGATACCATCCGGATGGCATGGCATGACCCCTCCGGGATAGACCCGGCGGTGTATGACGGTTATCGCAGACCACTCCGGGCGGATAACTGGGATAAAGCACTCTACGAGTTCACCATCGCAGGTAATCCTGTCAATTATTCCGGACACCTGAAGGACCTGGCTATGCCGGTGCTTGTTGTCACCGGTGACGACGACCAGATTGTACCCGCCGCCCGGAGTATTCAACTATCAGGGGAAATACCCGGATCGGAGCTCGTGGTACTGAACGAATGCGGGCATGTCCCCCAGGAAGAATGCCCGGACCAGTTCATGACTTCAGTAAAGGCTTTCCTGGAGCGTGCGAAATGACAGAAGGTATTCCCGATTCAGAAATATCAGCATGAGGCGGATTCCCGGAAAAATTGTTACAATGGGTATAATTAATCCAGCTCAATCTTCTTTGGTTCTTTTGGTTTCCTCCGGCTCCTCATGAACAGTACCACGAACCCGACCAGGACCAGGACAATGATTACCACGATTACGCCGGTTACAGCAGGGTTGCCGGTGTCTTCCTGGGCATTCCCGTTCGCTGACTTCAGGTTTGCCGTAACTTTTACGGTCTGCCCGGAAACGATTTTTACCGTTGAAATATAGTCCATGTACCCGGGTTTCTTAAGGACAAGGCTGTATTCACGAGGTTCCAGGTCGGTGATATTAATAAATCCTGTTGTTTCAGGAGTGATCCCCTTGTAGACTGCATCCAGGTACACAGCTGCTCCCGGGGGGACGGAGGAAACCTGGAGGTACCCCGTAGCATTCGCGGGTATATCCTCTCCTGCACAACTCCACACGACAGTCCCGATAAGAAAAATCAGTAATAACCAGCTAACAACCTTCATGATATTCCCGTTACAAGCAATCATTATTCATTGTTTATAAGACCATTGATGCCCCACGGTTTTTTCCGGGGATATGTTCACCGGATATGCCTGACCAGGGAAAACAAACGGACAGGATTATAAACAGATCGTTAAAAAAATTGAGTTACGAATCGGCTGCAGTCCTACTGGGGGACACCGAATGCCTCTTTTGTGCCCGGCATCATGCAGTATATGAAAACCAGCCCGCTGATAATGATAATCGGTGCCATTGCCTGCCAGGAGGATGCCCCGATCACGTTGATGATCCCGAATACCAGGTTTAAAAGCGAAAGCACCATCATGAACATCCATCCCTGCGGGTTGACCTCCCATAACATCCGGAAAACCCATAGCCATATGAAGAACAACAGGCCCCAGAAAAAGGCCCCGATAAGGCTGAACTCAAAGAAAGCGATCGGCCCGATGAAAACCGGGAGGATATGTAACATCTGTAACGTGTAGATTAACGCATTTATCGCACCGAGAATGGCCAGGATGGCCAGGATTGTAACACCAAGAGGACGGGTTTTTTCCATAATCACTCACTCCATTTGAGTGGCTCGTACTGGAATGAACAAGTATTAATTGTTGCCGTTGTGTTTCAAACACGGTTTTTTACCGTTGTCGTCAATTTGGTGGCGGTTTACGGATATCTGCTTTTTAAAAAAAAGAAATTTCAAGGGGCCGAATAACTCAGCAGGACAGCGCCTGTCGAATCGTATAATGTCATGGAGTCCCCGTAGATTACAAATTTCCCGGCCTTCTGGAGGAGCGTGAGGTATACAGACTCCTGTGTCATCACAGCCGGTTCGCATGCCATTCTCGTTGTAGCAGCCTGGCTGATACTGATACTTTCACCACTTGTTGAATAGGTGGTGGTGTACTGGTTGCATCCTGAAGACCCGGAAAGACTCCCGTCCGCTTGGAATTTTGCATTGATGGGGGCAGCTGCCAGGACCGGGACAGACCCGCCTTTTCCGTCAGTGTATGATTTAAGGACCCATGTTCCGACCAGGGTCCTTGGGGATATCAGGGGTGTTGATTTCGGGGTGACCGTGGAGTTAGCGGCCTGGCCTTTTTTATACTGGAGGACTTTTTCTCCCAGTACCGTATAAAGGTTCATCTGGTCCCCTTTCATCTCGTAGGTACTGACCTTGGCCAGTAATGCCAGGTACTGGTTTTCCTGTGTCATGATATCAGGGTTGCATGCCATTTTTGTGCTTTTAATCTGGGTAATACCAAGTGTTGTACCATGTAATGTGTAGGCGCCGGAATATTCATTACACCCTGATGACCCGGAGATTTTCCCGTCCGTCGTAAATACTGCAGAAATATTGCTTCCGAGGAGTACCGAAACCATGGCATTATTTCCGTTATTGTACGTCAGCAGGTCCCATGTGCCAATAACCGGTGCCTGCGCTGACATCGTAACAGGGGTATCGAGAGGCCGGTTGTACGCAAGTATCGCTTTGCCGGTAGTATCGAAGAACAACAGGTTATCCCCGTTGACAGAATATGTTGCAGCATCCGCCATCAGCGAGAAGTACCGTGACTCCTGGTCCATTACCGCCGGGGCACAGGCCATCATTGTTGAAATACCCGGGGTGATCTTAATCGATGACCCGGTGGTGGTATACCCGGCTGTGTACTGGTTACAGCCTGAAGAACCGGTAACGGTCCCGTCTGCCCTGAAAAGGGCTGTGATTGGCTGGTCACCAATAACATTGGACATCCCGCCTTTTCCATCAGTGTATGAAAACAGCCGCCAGTTCACTCCTGTAGGAAATGAAGATGAGGCAGGGGCAGACGTTGATGACGGTGCCACCACAGGTGCTTCTGTTGGTCCTGCAGTTGCTGTAGGTCCCGGGATACCCGGCTGGCTGGTACAACCGGCGAGAAAAATGGTAAGTATAAGCATGGCGCCAACAAGCGCAAGAATTTTCTTCATATATAAAAGAGATCTTTTTTTGCTATGATATAATTGCCGATCAGCGAGAAGAAATACAGCAACGTTACCACAGGGATTAGTCGATATAATAGGCGTAAATCCAGTTCGGATAACCCCGGGCTCTTCCGGAGTCATAGTACACCAGGAGAACGACTCCATATTTCCTGAGGATCGGTTTTCACCATGGCAAAACCAGATTAGAAACCAGTATTTTTCCAGCCGATAGGAAGTTCCAGCGAATATAACAAAATTCTGCGGAATATTTATATATCGCAGTTTATGAAAATTAAGGTGGTAATATTATGGCAAACGATGTTGTTATGGAAGGTCAGGTCAATGACCTCAGGTGGGGGTCATTTGTCCTTCTCGGTTTAGTCGCAATGATATTTGGTCTCGTTATTGCAATGTTTCCACAACTCTCGGCAACCGTGCTGATTGAGCTTATTGGAATATTCGTTATACTCCTCTCGTTCGGGGTAATAATGATGTCAGCTGTTGCACCCGGGGGGCTGAAGGGATCGATACTTCTCGCTATTCTTGGGATTATCGGCTTCTTCTTCGGGATAGCAACGATCCTTTCCCCAACCGTGATGGGTAAGGTAATCTTCATCCTCGTAGGAATTGCGTTGTTTATCGGGGGTCTAATCGGGCTTATCCTTGCAATTTCAGAGAAAAATATGACCCATCGCGGGCTCTTCGCCCTTCAGGCAATCCTGTCATTAATCCTTGGTATCATAATCATTATCGGACCTGTTATCGGCGTCGCCCTTGCAGTAATCTTTATCGGTGTCTACTTCGTCGTATGGGGCATCCTCAGCGTCATCATGGGTGCAATGATCCGGTCCGCGAAAAAGGCTTAAAAACCGGGTATTATAATCACATACCAATCTTTTTTATTGTTTTCATGCACCCAGGTAGTCGTAACCAGGTACGCCGTTTAATCTCATTTATTCAGGGAACCCGGGCACCGGGGGATTTTCGTATCTCACAAGAATAACAGAAGCAGGATCGTCACGTAGTCCATGCAGGCGTTCAGAATACCGGTTTTTCCTTTCACGTCATTTCCCGGGTTTACAATGTACTTGCCTGGTTCTTGTTCGTGAACCGGTACATTCCGTTCGGTACCCTGATCTCAAACCGTGCACCTTCACCTGGAACTCCGGCCTCCCTGATAGTAAGGCCGGTGATTGCAAGGATTTCCCGTGCTAAAAAGAGGCCAAACCCTGTGTTCTTCCCGTACCCTTTCCCGAAGATCTTTTCTTTTTTATCGAATGGTATCCCCGCTCCGTCATCCTCTACTGTGATAGCAAGCCCGCCGGGGTCTTCTTCACAACGGACCCTGATTATCGTCACCCACTCTCCGTGCCTGAGGGAATTGTCTACTAAATTGAAGAAGACCTTCTCGATCATCGGATCTGCAAAGATCTCGGCCTCGCAGGTACAGGATATCGTGATGCTCCCGGCCTTCAGCTGGGAAACCATATCAATGACACGGTACCAGTGGGGAGCATGCATGCTGAGCTCCTGGTATGTCTTGGTAAACTCGATCTGCCGGGCGATAGTCGATCCTGCTTCGTCGATTTTCGATAATAATTCAGCCACGGCCGGGTCTGGCTCCTTCATCAGTGCGATCTGGGCATATCCCTTCAGGACAGCGACCTGGTTGGCCACATCGTGCCGCGTGATGCTGTTTAAAAGATTAATTTTCTTGTTAGTCTCCTGGATGGTCTGTTCTGCCCGTTTTCGTTCAGTGATGTCCAGGAAACTGACAAGGCTTGCGACAATACAGCCCTGGCTGTCGATGATAGGGGCCCCGAATACCTCGAGCCGGACCTGCGAGCCGTCGGGCCTGACAACGACCATGTCATCGACATGGCTGACCTCCCCGTTCATTCCCCTGATAATCGGCATATCCTTTGTGGGATACGGTTCCAGGGTCACAAGGTGATAGGCACCATACACTTCCCCGAGGTTCGATCCTGTTGTATCCGGCAGGATCCCCCGCCCGAGAAGCCTGGTAGCCTCCTGGTTGGCAATAACCGGTTTCCCTGACGGGGCATCGACCATGAAAATCCCGATTGGGACCGTGTCGAGGAGCGTATTGATAAGCCGGTTCCTGTAATCGAGTTCAACTGTTCTCTGCCGAAGTGCGCCTTCTGCCTCCTTCTGACCCGTAATATCCCGGAAGATCCCGATAATCAGGGTTTTTCCGGTACTTTCAATGCGGCTCGCATTGATCGAAACAGGTATCCTGATGTTATCCTTTGTCAGGATAACCGACTCGACACTGGAATCCATACCGAGAGCATAATGATTGAAATGCTCCATAGTCTTTTCCAGGACGTCTACAGGGTGCAGCTTGTCAGCTGTCATGGATATGATCTCCTGATGCGAATACCCGGTGAGGAATGCTGCCCGCTTATTGCAGTCGACAAGCATCCGGGTCCCCGGGTCTGCAACGAATATTGCATCGTTGCTCTGTTCGAACAGCAGCCGGTATTTCTCCTCGCTCTCCCGGATCGCTTCTTCAACCCTTTTCTGCTCAGTAATATCCCTGAAAGTCCCTTCGACGCCACCTAACGTCCCGTCTGGATTATACCAGAGATGGCTGTACGCTGAAATACTTACAGGAGTACCATCTTTTTTCTTTAGTTGCACTACGTAGTTGCTGACTTTCCCGTAACGGCTGATTTCTTCTAAAAACTTCTTCCTGTCCGAAGGATTGGCATAAAATTCCTCAGCAATATTTTTACCAAGGATATCCTTGACGGTATCATATCCAAGCATTTCTGCCATCGACCTGCTGATCCGGATAAGCCGCCCATCTGTGTCACTCCGGTAATAGACATCCTGGATCTGATCAAGCAGTGACAGGTACTCCTGGTATGAGGTTTGTAGTTTCTCTTCTGCCTGCTGACGATCGGTAATATCGCGGGAGATCGCGAGGAGGGAAATAATAGTCCCATCCTGACCTCGTTCCGGCACAATCCTCGTCTCGAATAACCGTGGTCCCCGGGGGGTGGGAAATTCAAGAACAACTTTATATTCAGACCCGGTACGAAGGACCTGATCCAGTGACTGCTCCATCACTGCTGCTACCAGGGGTGGGAGTGGCAGTTCACCAGGTTTCCTTCCGACAGTCCCTTCAATGGTAAATCCCGTCTCCCGTTCGGCGGTCCGGTTACCGTAGAGGTGCCGGAGCTCTGTATCGAAACGGACGATAATATCCGGGGAGTTATCAGCAAGTGCAGCAAAGTCCTGTTCCCTGGCAATAAGTGCTTCTTCCATCTGTTTTCTTTCTGATATATCAGATGCAATACTGAGAATTACCGGCCGCCCTTCCCATGTTGTGATTTTTGCAGTAACAAGGAGAGGAAGGACCGATCGGTCTTTCCGGAAGTGCCTGACCTCAAATGACACCTCGCCAAACTCTTCGAGCTGGCGTATCCGTTCAGCGATGAGATGCTCGCTTTCCGGGATATCCAGTTCGTGCAGGTTGACCTTGTAGAATTCATCCTCGGTATAGCCATGGTACTCGAAGGTTTTTGCATTCGCATACAGGAACCTGCCCTCGTGATCATGGACCGTTACTGATGCAGGTATGAGATCAAGAAGCCCGGCAAGGACCCTGATGCGTTCCTCCCTGCTTTTCAGCTCCGATATATCACTCACTGACTCCACAAGTACATTTTTCCCTCCGATAGTTGCAGGAATAACCGTTTTCAGGACCGGGAGGATCGTCCCCTTCATCGTAACGAGGATACGTTCAGAGGAGTCAATTTCCTGATGGAGGTCGGATATAGGACACAAGCCCGTTTCACACGGGCAGATAAACTGGTGACAGACTGCCCCGAGTACCTCATTCTTTTCCCCGCCGATAATGGCGAGGGCTTTTGGGTTTGCATCAAGGATGGTGTGCGTCGCTTCATCGATAATAATAATCCCGGTCTGGACTGACTGCATAATCGTGCGCAGACCTTCCTCACTCACGCGAAGCGCTTCCTCGGCCTCTTTACTCCGGGTAATATCACGCCCTACTGACTGGTATTCGACAACAGTCCCCGGGGGTCCAAAGATTGCACGATCACTCCACCTCTGCCACCGTATCTCCCCGTCGGGCATAATGATCCGGTGTTCAATGGTATCCACCGGGTGATCGGGGGTCAGCAAGTTAAAAAAATGTTTCACACGTTCCCGGTCTTCGGCAATGATCTCGGGACGGAACCGTTTCCCGAGAATATCGGCACGGTTAAGGCCAAAATACCGGCAATACGCGTCATTGACAAACACATGGGTACCATCAGGCAGGAACCGGGAGATGAACTCGGTCTGGTCCTCAACGACGTTCCTGTACCGCTGCTCACTCTCTGTGAGGGCTTCATCTGACCGGATCCTTTCGATGGCAGCCCCGATCTGGGTAGCGATCGTTTCAAGGGCAACCCGGGCAACTGGCGGGACCTCCTCCACATTATAAGAGGTGAGATTCAGGCAGGCTATGACCCGGTTTTTATAGTGGATTGGTATAATTGCTATAGCTTTCAGTTCTTCTCCTGCCTGGATTGGACAATGAAAAAGTCCGGCCTTACAGTATTGCGTATAGATTGGTTTTCCTTCCATCACAATCCGGGCATTATCTGAACATGAGGGATAATGGGAAACATATGGAAAAAATTCTTCTCTGAGGTTCTTTGAAACCATGAGGTCAATTGCACCATCAGTCTCGCTGACCAGGTAGATGCCACCTGCATCCAGGCCGGAGATCCCGATGGCTGCATCCAGGCAGGCCTTCATGGTGTCATGCAATCCCCGGACTGACTGGAGCGATATACCGAGATCGAGCTGGGACCGGAGGATCAGATCCTGTTGCTTCCGTTCTGTGATTTCCTGGATAACACCGAATACTACCCGGATTGCCGGATCATACTCTGCGATGGAATGGATATCAATGATTTTTCCATCTGTGGGGCGTTTAATCTTAAATTCAATATCATATGGCAGGTTATCCTCTGTCAGTGCCCGTAAAGCCTCATTGAGCAACGGACGGTACTCAGGGAGCGGGATCTTCTGCACTTCCCCGATACTCCAATGATAATCTTCCAACCCGTAAATCGAACGTGCACCGTCGGATGCATACACCTCCCCGGTATCCAGGTTAAATTCCCAGTGGCCAAGTCCGGCAACCAGTTCCGCACGTTTCAGACGTGCCCCCCCTCTGGCTAGCCCTTCTTCCGCCTTTTTCCGTTCGGTAATATCAACAATAATGCCCCTGATGCCGGAAGTCCTCTCGTTCACAAGTACGGGTGAAGAGTAGATCGAGATGGGAAACGTTGAACCATTTTTCCTCAAAGCATGGAATTCTTCCATCGGACCAGTTCTCTCCTTCCCTTCAAGCATATCATAGATGGCATCCCTCGCGTTTTCACGGTCAGAAAGGATAACCAGGTCCAGGATATTCAACCCGCGTATAAAATCTTCACGGGTATAACCATACATCGCAAAGGCCATCCGGTTAGCATACGTCAGATTCCCTGCTGTATCTGCTTCAAAGACAGCCTGTGGCAGGAGATCGGACAGCTCACGGAACCTTTTCTCACTTTCATTCAGAGCTCTTTCTGCCTCTTTGCGTTCAGTAATATCCCGGATTGATTCAATGGCCCCTACGATCTTCCCCTGCGTGTCATACAAGGGGGAGGCAGTAAACCAGAGTGCTGCTCCTTTGCCGTCATTCATGTGGGGGATTGTTATTTCTGAAAACAGTTTTTTCCCTGATCGGGTAATATAGGGGTACTTTGCTTCAGTTAACGGATTGTCTTTCAGGACCAGGTCAATCAGGATCGGGCGGCGTTCGTAATAAAACGGGAGTGCATATTCGTAATTTCCCTTTCCCAGAATATCCAGAGAGCAAAACCCTGTCATCTTCTCCATTGCCCGGTTCCATGCAATAACAACCCCGTTGTTATCAATCGCAAAGGTAGCATCAGGCAGGAAATTGATAATATCCGCCTCCCTGCGCTCATGGTCACGGATGCTCATTTCTGCCTTTCTCTGCAGGACTGCCATCCCGATCTTGTGTGCAAGTTCGGCAAACTGAGATACCGGTTCCCCGCCTTTCTGGAGGTAGAAATCGGCACCTTCGTTTAAGGCCTGGATGACGACCTCCTCACGCCCGCGACCGGTGAAAATGATAAACGGCACCGTGTTACCTGATGCCCGGACATTTTTTAAGAACTCGATGCCATCCATCTCCGGCATCTGGTAATCTGATATAATTGCATCGTATCCTTTTCCTTCAATGCAGCGTAACGCTTCCCTGGCAGATGTAACCGTATCTACGGAAAACAGCCCCCGCTGTTCTAAAAAACGTTTCCCGATATCGAGCAGGGCTGGTTCATCATCAACATAGAGAACGGATATCATACAATTTCCGGAGGGGAATCTAAACGTGTGTAGATATCAATCAGCCCTACATAAGTGTTTCCACAGGGGGCGAAACCTCTCTTCCGCAGAATTTACTCCGGATTTCTTAAGGCCCCACCTGAATAATCACAGACGCCGATTTATCAAACGGGTTCTTCCGCATTGCAAGGTTGAACAGGTACGGGTAATGGTTTTTCAGGTATTCCATGTATTTTAACCATTCCGGAATCAGCTGTGAATAGACACGCTGGATATCCCTTGTCAGGTGGGCCAGGTCTGACGGAGGGAGATGATCCAGACGGTCCCGGGCCTTCAGCTCTTCATCAAGGTGATTGATGGTAAGAATGAGATCGGTAAAGGTTTCATGTTCCAGGACCATCGGGTTTTCAACAAACCTTATGACAAATTCCTCCTGGTTTCCAAGAAAATTTTTCAGGTCTTCCAGGTCGACCTGGTCAATCGCGACACTGCACGATTTGTCCTGCAGGCATTTCTGCACGTCCTGGAACATTTCATTCTTCCAGTCGTCACCGATGATAAAATATTCCTTCAGGTTGTCTATCATAGCGTCCGCCCGGACCAGCCTGTGAAGGAGCGGGGTTCCGACCCTTGAAAAAAAGGCCCCGATAAGCATGTTTAGTTTTTCCATCCGTCGCTGCTTTTCACGTGACTCGAGCATCTGGTCAATAATAAGGGTAACAACAAGCACTTCTATCGGGATGAACGCCAGGTCCCCGGCGAAAAAGATAAACAGGTGGTGTTCATCCTTGAAAATAAGATAATGAGCAGTAAGCATTGCAAGGGTAAGGGTCACAAGCAGGATACCTGCAAAAAGTTTCCACCGGGTATCTTCTTTCATTATGATCAGACAGGTTCTTTTTTAAGGTAATAAAATTCGTCAATGAAGCTTCCATCTCGCCGAACGAGTGCATCGGTTAATTACCTGACCCTGATTCCGGAGTCTGCAGATAAAACACAGGGCCGTTACCGGATTAAACATCATACTCAACCACCCAGATTATCCGGCCGGAATTCCAGGGCTTTGCACAACGGGCATCAAAGGTAATGCCAGGAGACTTTTTTTTAATAATACAGCCAGGATTACGCCTGGCAACAGGGGCCCGGGGTCCCGGTTAATACATCTGGTTCCGGTCAATGTCTGAAAAATTACACAACAGAACAGGGTCTCTGGAACCTGCGGTTTATTGTACTTCTTGGTGTGATCTTTGGCGCACTCTCCGCAATCGTCCTGTTCATTGCAGGCTCTTTAGAGATATACCACGTTCTTGTCGGGGCTGTCCAGGTCACGCAACATCCTCTTACACACGAGGAGATCCTTGTCGGAATTATCGGGGCTGTGGATTTTTACCTCATCGGGCTAGTCCTTATCATATTCAGTTTCGGTATCTACGAACTCTTTATCTCTGATATTGATGTCGCACGAATGCAGGGAGGATTCGGGAACATCCTTGAT
>JALOPT010000179.1 GCA_025453715.1 Methanoregulaceae archaeon
CCGAAGGATACCTACAAGGACCGTGTCTTTACGACCGGACTGGTAGGATTTTCAGACACCAAACACATCACTGCTTCCAAAGACGGGAAGAAGGACTTCTCTGCGATCATAGCGTATGCAAAGACCAGCCAGCCACCCAAAGCCCTCCCGGGAAGCGGGAATGACCTCATTACCGGTTGTGCCCATGGTGCGGTACTCGCGATTGCCGACAAGGTTGTTGCAGCGGTAAAAAGCGGGGATATCAAACGGTTTATCGTTATGGCCGGATGCGATGGCCGGCAAAAAGAGCGGGAATATTACACGGATTTTGCCCAGGCACTTCCAAAGGATACGGTGATCCTCACAGCAGGGTGTGCCAAGTACCGGTACAATTCTCTCGATCTCGGTACTATCGGCGGAATTCCAAGAGTTCTCGATGCAGGGCAGTGTAATGACTGCTACTCACTGGTCGTGATTGCACAGGCGCTCGCCAAGGCATTCGGTGTCGGCATCAACGAACTACCGGTCTCGTACAACATTGCATGGTACGAGCAGAAAGCTGTCCTGGTCCTGCTGTCATTGCTGTCACTCGGGGTAAAAGACATCACGCTCGGTCCAAAACTTCCGGCGTTTGTCTCTCCCGTCGTGCTCGATGTGCTCGTAAAAAATTTCGATCTCAAACCCAACACGACTGTCGAAGCCGACCTTGCCCGGATGGTCCCAGTACAGTAAATTCATACAAATAGTACTCATACTGAGGCACTGACTATGGACGGCATACAGATCGCAGGTGAATGCTCAACACTCCGGTCGAAGAAGACCACGGGTGAACTAGGCGAGGCCATCGCGGCCAGCATCCTGCTGTATTCGCCCCGCGACCTGCAGCAGATGCAGTGGAATTTTTCGGAGACAGTCCAGGGTTATAACCCGGATTACCGGAAAAGTCTGGAGGAGACGATCACCGGTCACCTTCACGGGACCTACCAGGCACTCCGGCGTATGCATGAGTTGAAGAGTTTCGGCAATATGAGGAAACACCTTGCAACGGATGCCGGCGATTACTGGAGGATGGTCTCGGTGCAGTGTTCTTCGGGAGATGAGGAACTGGTCAGGCTGCGTTTTTTAAAATTCCTGCTCGCGGGTTTCTGCATGTTTGTGCAGGGACTCCCCGGCCACCCGGTCGGCATGCCGTTCCCCGGAGGGGACAAGGTTGAGCTCATCGACGGGGTGTATTATTGCCCGGTCCGGGAGAAGGCAAACGATGTTGATGCAGCCCTCTGCCCTTTCTGCCCGGCCCTGCAGACCCCGGAGATCGGGTACCTTAAACCACCGGTGAATGCGAGTAAGCACCGGAAGCAGGAGTTTATCAATCACTGCTACGACCACCATAATTTCAATGGGTGACGTGTTCCGCCAGTTCTTATTTCACCCGGGTTTGGCATCGAAATAATTGCAAATAATTGATATTGGGATCATCGGGTCCAATTTATGATGGTCCTCCCGCCCTCCGCTCCGTGATTTCGCCGAAGCGAAATTCTTTCGCGAAGCCGAACGGTCGCGGACATGGCGCCGGCGGTGTGGCCTTCCGCCCTTTAGGCTTGTTAGGTAGGGGAGTGGGGGTGGGTCGGTCGCAGGGGCGAAAACGCTATCGATGAGCCATTATCTGTATGCCAAATTCAACAAGTTCAAATGTAATCGTATAACAAAATAAAATTCACTTCCGGAGGCCCCCAATGGTATTCAGCATTCTTGCCGACGTCCTTATTATTTTCTTAATTGCTCTCGTAGTGGGAATGATTTTTAACCGGTTTAAAGTACCTGCAATCGTCGCATTCATCCTTACCGGTGTTATTGTCGGCCCCTACGGGTTTGGGATAATCCAGGGACAGGAGCAGGTCGAGAGCCTGGCAGAAATAGGTATTATCCTTCTTCTGTTCACAATCGGGCTTGAATTCTCCTTTAAAAATCTCTGGAAGATCAGGCTGATTGCCGTACTGGGTGGAGCAATCCAGATCGGGTTATCGTTCATATTCTTCTGCAGTGTTTCTCTGGCTTTGGGCATTCCGACAGCCGAATCAATAGTACTAGGGTTTTTATTCGCACTTTCAAGCACAGCGATCGTGCTGAAACTCCTTCACCAGAGAGATGAAATTGATTCACCCCATGGAAGTATTGTCCTTGGTATCCTGATCTTCCAGGACCTCATGGCAATCCCCATGATGATGGCGATCCCGTTTCTTGCCAGCCTTTCGATGTTCGACCCCACCCCGTTGTTATCGACAGAGTCTCTCATAAACCTGGTTGTCAAGGATATCATCCTGATCCTGGTTATTATTGTCAGCGCGAAATGGGTCATCCCAAGGCTCCTCAATGAAATTGCCAAGTCGCGAAACCAGGAACTATTCCTGATATTCGTAATCCTTGTCTGTTTTGGTGTTGCCTGGCTGGTCTCGATCATGGGAATATCCCTTGCGATTGGTGCATTACTAGCAGGGTTACTCATTTCCGAATCAGAATACAGCCACCAGGCCGTGAGCATTATCCTTCCGTTCCGTGATATTTTTACTAGTTTCTTCTTCATTTCGGTAGGCATGCTTGTCGACGTCCAGTTTTTGATCGCTAACATCTGGATTGTTGTTTTCCTTATTATCGGGGTTATCCTGGTAAAAGCGCTGTTTGCAACAGCAGCACCCCTTGCAATCGGTTATCCGTTACGGACATCAGTGATGGCCGGGTTGTCCCTTGCCCAGGTAGGAGAGTTCTCATTTATTATTGCACAAAGTGCTGCCGTTATAGGAATTCTTACAAAAGACATCTACCAGATGTTCCTTATTGTTGCCCTGATAACGATGGCCGCCACCCCTCTTGTCATCAGCATTGGAAATCCCGTCACGGGAAGGCTCTGCAAAGTTCGTGCCTTATCACGTTTTGTTGAAGGTTCATGCGGGACTGTCGAGGGCGGAGATCAATCCCGTAAAATGAAGGACCACATGGTAATAATCGGGTATGGCATTACCGGAAAAAACCTTTCCAAAGCAGCGATCCATAGCGGAATACCGTTCAATATCATTGAATTAAATCCGGACCTTGTGAAGGAAGCACGGACCCAGGGGGCACCGGTAATATTTGGAGATGCAGTTCACGAGGCTGTCCTGGAACATGCCGCCATTCGGAACGCAAGAATTGCAGTCGTTGCGATTAATGATCCTGTTGCCACGAGAAAAATCGTCAGCAATTGTCGCCACCTGAACCCTGGATTAACAATCGTTGTTCGGACACGGTATGTAAGCGAGGTTGAGTCGCTCCATGCCGCCGGTGCAGACCAGGTTATCGCCCAGGAATTCGAGACCTCGATTGAGATTTTTACCCTGGTGATGAACAAATTCTTTATCCCACAGGACAGGATAGGAACATTCATTGACGAGGTACGGGCCGATGGGTACCGCATGCTCCGGAGCCCGATATTATCCCCGGGGACATTACCGGATCTCGTGAATTATATTCCGAATATGACCATCTCGGCATTCACCGTCAGTCCGTTATCACCCCTTGCCGGGGTATCACTTGGGGAATTTAATTTACGAAAACGATACAACCTGCTGGTGCTGGCTATCCGGAGAAGCGATACAATTCTTACCAGGCTTAGCGGCGAAACAAGGCTTGAAGTGGGCGATATTGCAATTGTGTATGCCACACCCGAAGATTTTGCGAGGTATGGCTGGGTATTCGGGAAAGAAAAG
>JALOPT010000028.1 GCA_025453715.1 Methanoregulaceae archaeon
CGCCGTTCTCGATTATTGTTATACCGGTAATTGCCAGGATCTCACGTGAAAGATGGAGTCCGAACCCGGTATTTTTCCCAAAACCAAGTTCAAAAAGATTATTTTTATCTTCAATAGAGATCCCTTTGCCATCGTCTTCATACATAATCTTAGTCGAGAGGCTGGTTTCCGACGAAGAGATCCTGATCATCATCATCTTCTCACCCCCGTAATTCAGTGAATTCTGGACCAGGTTGTAAAATACCTTTTCGAACATCGGATCGGCGAATACCTCAACCTCCCGGGAGTCATAGAGGATTTCGATACCATCCGTTGGCAGCAATAATACTCCCCTCCTGACCGTATCGTTCACGCTCTGCCATACAGGTGCCTTGATGCCGATGTTCTGGTAATCTCTCATGAATGAAAGTTGTTCCTTGATTATCCACACAATTTTTTTCTCTTTTTCAATGAACTCCCTCATCTGATCGGGTGCGTGTATACTGTCAACCGACAGCTCGATGTACCCGTGGAGTGCAGTCAGCTGGTTAAGGATATCATGCCGTGTGATATTATTCATCAGATGGAGCTTGCGGTTGGACTTCTGAAGGGCCTCCTCTGCACGCCGCCGCCTGATTACATTCCACAGGCCGTTCATCAGGAGGGTCAGCTCTTTAGCATCCGTATCATTATAGTCAGAAGGCTTGTTACCTACACCGGCAACCAGTACAATATTGGTGCCATCAAAAACCGGGACATTCATGTGCCGGCTTATATGGACGTGCCCTTCGGGATATCCCTTCTTCAGAGGATTAGGTGCGGAATAATCGTTGGTAACCACCGCTTTTCTCTGCCTGATGGCCTCGCCCCACAACCCTGTTGCAGCAACCTTGTATTCAATGGGTTTTTTACTGATGGCACACTCCTTCATTGCGCTTTCAGACCAGGCATACATGGTTAGGACTGATTCATCTTCGCTGACAAAAGCAAGGTACCCTACCGTACTTCCGGTCATCTTAACCCCTTCCTCAATTGCATAGATTAAGAGGTCTTTCTGGGAATTTTCATTCATCTGGTAAAATTTAACCAGGGCCTCCAGGCGTGATTCCTCACGTTGTAATTCAGCTCTTGATTTTTCAAGTGCAATTTCGGTATTTTTTCGTTCGGTGACATCCCTGCCGACGGACTGGTATTCCCTGACCCTCCCTGCATCATCAAAAATTGCCCGGTCAGACCACTGCTGCCAGCGGAGCTCTCCGCCTGGCAGAAGTATTGCATGTTCAATCGTGCCAACAGGATTGGAAACGGTGAGGGAAGAGAGAAATTTCTGCATCCGTGCCCTGTCCTCTTCCGGCATATCGGGAATAAACTTCCTGCCGATGATCTCCTCTTTTTTAATGCCAAAATACCTGCAGTATGCGTCATTCGCAAAAATATGTGTCCCGTCAGGAAGGAACCGGGAGACTAATTCCGTTTGGTCTTCCACCACGTTCCGGTAACGGGTCTCGCTTTCCTTCAGTGCCTCCTCGATGTTTTTCTGCTCGGTAAAGTCCCTGCCGACGGACTGGTATTCGACCAGTGCCCCGGTCTCATCAAAAATTGCCCGGTCGCTCCAGCGTTGCCACCGTACCTGCCCGTCATCCATGATAATGCGGTGGGTTACGGCAGCGACAGGGTTATCCCTTGTTAATGATGCAAAATGCTCCCGTACAAGGTTCTTATCTGCTTCAGGTATACGTGGTGAGAATTTTCCCCCGACAATCTCATCCCGGCTCTGGTTGAAATACCGGCAATATGCATCGTTGACGAAAACGTGTGTCCCGTTGGGTGAAAACCTGCAGATAAATTCTTTCTGTTCTTCGACCACGTTCCTGTACTGCTGCTCACTTGCCCCGAGTGCAGTCTCTATTGTTTTTCTCTCTGTAATATCCCGTATTGATTCAATGGCTCCCGCAATATCGCCTTTTTTATCGTACAGGATCGAGGCTTTCCCAAGGAGAAATTTTTTTGTGCCGAGAGGACGCGGGAGGGAAGTCTCCGCAATCAGGACATCTCCCTCTTTTTTAATTATTGAATAGTATTGTGTGGTCAGATCATCATCAGATTTAAAAACCAGGTCGATAAGAATCGGGCGGCGTTCACCGTAGAACGGGATCGCATACTCATAATTACCTTTACCAAGCATATCTGCAGCCGGGACTCCTGTCATCTCCTCAATTGCCCGGTTCCATGCAATCACGCTCCCCTCTTTATCAATTGCAAGCGTGGCATCAGGCAGGAAATTAATAATGTCTGCCATCCGCTGTTTAGACTCATCCAGCTGGTCCTCGGTTCTTTTTTTATCAACAGCGGCCTTGATTTTGTGACCAAGCTCAACAAACTGGGATTTGGGCTCCCCCCCTTTCTGAAGATAGAAATTTGCACCGTTATTTATTGCTTCGATAGCGACATCTTCTCTTCCTCTTCCCGTAAAAAGGATAAACGGGATATTTCCGTGGATCTTCCGGACAGTTTTCAAAAATATAATACCGTCCATGTCCGGCATCTGGTAATCAGCTACAATCACATCAAAAGTCCGGGACTTCAGCAATTCAAGTCCACCAGTTGCGGATAAGGAAGTCTGCACCTCGAATTCAGGTAACTGCTCAAGAAATTTTTTTGCTATTTTAAGAAGTACAGGTTCATCATCGACACAGAGGACTGAATACAAGGTGATTGCCCCACCAATTGGTAATAATAAGAGAAGGTGAGTCAGATATGATAAAATCTGTGATAGGAGTAAACCTTTAATGGAAAAATTAATTAATGTCCATGGAAACTAAGTATCAGGCTCTTTCTGGGACCTTTATCTTCCCCGGTTGCCGTGCCACACCCCTTGACAGCCTTATACGCCCGGAGTTGTAGTTCTGTAATCTGTTGTACTGTCTATTTTCTGTTCCTAAGAGATGTTGAGCGTATCAACAATCCTTGAGAAGAAGTTTCCCGGAAACTGTTTGCATCCCCGTGTTGAGATATCGCTGATAACCATATTTTAGTCCCTCCGGGGATGCGAGAAATTTTTTCACCGTGTCCTGTCCTCCGGGTGGCTGGAGCATCTGGGGCATCCCACCACCTATACTATCTAACAAATCCATTTCATCCCCGTCTGATTATTCTTTTACTACCGGCATTTCATCCATTACGGCATTGATTATCATAATGGATAATCCGGGAAAATATGTTCAGTGTTGCTCTGCCGGAAAAAAATCAGCCTTCAATGGGCGGAATCCCGAAATTTTAATCCGGAAATAGGAGTTTTTAAATTGGAAAATGTAATATATAACTAACAATATGCGGTGGAAACTTTCGAAAGAGGCCTCGTGGTAATCCCGGTGTGTGCAGCAAACACGACCCAGACGACATCGCCTACCCAGACGGCCGTCCCTGCGACTACTGCTGTCCCTACGACCTCGGTACCCACAACGACCCAGACAACGAGTCCTGTAACAACTACAACGACAACATCCGTATCAACCACTCAGACTACTGTACCTGCGACCTCGCAGACCACATCTGTCACAACAACAGCCACAACCGTGGCTGCACAAACGCAGGGGAACCCGGTGGTTGCGTTCTATGCTGATACTACTGAAGGGCCTGCACCACTCGATGTACAGTTCACTGACATGTCGTTAGGTGGCCCGACTTCGTGGAGCTGGGACTTTGGTGACGGTACTTCAGATAATGTCCAGCACCCGTCCCACGTCTACCAGGATGAAGGGACGTATACCGTCAGGCTGACAGCCACGACCAGGACGGGCAGTGCATCGGCTACCCGGAGCGGCTACATTGTCGTTGAAGCGGCACCGACAACAACCGCTACCACAACCGCAACAGCGACCGCAACGACTACTTCCGCATCATCCATAACCGGTCTTCTTGCAGCTTTCACGGGTTCACCCCGGAACGGGACCGCTCCCCTGACCGTGGTTTTCACTGATACAACTGTCGGGACCCCCGCTGCCTGGAAATGGGACTTTGGTGATGGTGCATCTGAAACCACACAAAACCCGGTACATGTCTATAAAAAAGTCGGGACCTATACGGTTACCCTGACGGTCAATTCGTCCGGTGCCGGAAAAACGGTTAAACAGGTGGATTTCATCACGGTAAGCTCCCCCTACGACTCAATGCCGACCGAAGGGACCTCTTCCGCTCCCCAGAGTAATAGTTACCAGGTAAGAACGCAGGCAAATCAGGCGGCGGGTTCTGATTCGGGTTCAGGACAAAATAATGTGGGTAAAACGAAGACAGCGACACCTACCCTTACCGGAAAAGCCTGGCTTGAATATGAAAAACAGAGAATGGCAGAAGTCGATGCACTCGCAGCCAACCAGACGCAGAAAGATATTATTTCACAGATTATTGATTTTTTCAAGGGCCTGTTTCCGTTTATAAAATAATTTTTTCAGGGCTAATCCTGGAACAGGAGCCCTGATTTCACCGGATATACGGTTGGTGCCCTTGTTTATCAGGTCAATTGTTGTCAATTCCTCGTCTGAACCAGTATCCCAGGCGATAGAAATACAATTATCTGCTTTCTTTGTATCCCTTAAACCCGGGCAGAAAACAACCCTGATACGCTTGACAGCATGTGAGAAAGAACACGGTCTTTTAATCCATGTTGAGGATGACTGGAACGGTTTCAGCGAAGCAGATAAAGAATCCGCCTTTAAACTGAAAAGAGGTGGTGAGAATAATGACCTCTTCATTATCAGGGAGATAATTACGCTGGCAGGCAGTTCTCTTGAGGAGACTGGGATCCCGGGCCAGGGTGCATGGTCTGAGATCGGTTCCCCATTGTCGTATTACCGTATACCAGCCGTTCCGCCGCAGGATATCAGTGGGAATGCTGTCAAAAAATGTAACTATTCTTCGGATTTTTGGAAATTACATGGGGGATAGAAAAAACACATATATTTCATCCGGACTAACAGGTACCTGTTCCCCTGAAAATGCCCGAAATCCTCCTTGTTGATGATGATCCTGATATTCTTGATATTATAAGGCTTAATCTGGAAGTTGATCCCGGTAACCGGGTAGACGTGTGTCAATCTGGCCAGGAAGCAATCCGGTTAGCAAGGGAGAAGAATTACAAGGTCATCATCACAGACATTCGGATGCCGATAATGAATGGCATCGAATTAATAAAAGAACTACGTGCCATGGGATGCGATTCAATTGTGATCGTATACTCTGGCCAGGGCATGGGTTCCGATATCAGGGAAGCACTCAATAGTGGCGCAGACTATTACCTGCGGAGAGGAGGGGACCCGGATAAGGAATTTTCTGAACTCCATAGGATCATCCGGAAAACTCATTAAAAACGCATAGTACATCTTATCTCTGACTTTTCTTCGTGTTTGTCCGTTTATATCGACAGGGGCCGGCTGATTTATTGATCCACCGGAATTCTCTGCGATTATCCCGTCGTAACAATATAGGCAAGCCTGCTATAGAATCCGGCCGCAAGTAAAAGAAACAGCGTCATGGAAGCCAATATGCCGGTATAAAACAGAAATGACAACGTATCACGATCTTTAGTGCTGTCAAAGATCCATTTCCCGGTACCCGCCAGTATCAGGCCAAAAAGGGCGTTGATGGTGGCTACCGACAGTGCAAATGAGATTGTCCAGGAATTAAGTAACACCATCAGGAACGGGACAATAATAAGCCCGATCCCTACTCCAGCAAGAATAACCGCGATAATAACCTTGATCCAGTCAGCTACCCCGACTAGTTTCCAGTCTTTACGAAACCTGTAGTAGTCCCCGTAGATATCACTAATCATAGTATGTTCACGTTCCCGGGTCTTTCCGCCCATTCTGTCATACTGACTGTCTAGGAAATTGTATAAAGGCATCAGGGTACCGGAGTGCCCGCACCAGGTGTTACAATGCAGGGCTGTACGTTATCGTATACCCATACCTTATGCAGTGGTCATTTTCCGGAACTGGAATGCCATGATTATTGTGATTATCCCTCCGACAACCCCGAACCCGCCGAAGATGAACGGGAGCATAGCAACAGCGATGAGTGGGTATGCGAGCAACAGGATACCAAATATAATCGCGAGCAACCCGAGGAGCCCTGAACCCCAGTCCTTCGTACCGAATGCCTGTGCAAGGTGTACTGCTCCGATCAGAAGTCCCCACACCCCTATAAATATCACAAGCATCGCCGGCAGCAGCAGGGTGCTGTACAAGGGGTAGGTCAGGATCACGATCCCGGCGATTATCCCGAGAATACCGATTAAAAGCTTCCACCCCAGGTTTGAGCGGTCAATAATAAGACTGATAATTCCGAAAATACCGCTGATAAACCAGTATGCCCCGACAAACGTGACTACCAGCATCAGTGTGAGATAAGGCCATGAAAGGAAGGCAATGCCCAGTATTAGTACAGCGATCCCGAGGACCAGGATGATCCACCAGGGATAGAGTGCTATTTCACCCATTTTGTTTTCAGATGATCCAACCGTTTCTGTCATATGATCCCCCGGGGCCTACAGGGGAAAGACCCCCCATGAGCCCTGCAGACTCTCTGATCTCGCTTTATAAGACCAGATTTAGTGTATCTTTACCATACATACTTAATGATTACCAGTATCCGTTATGCCCAGTACATGGAATTTAGAAAAAGGATTTTAGGGAAGGAGATTTCTCACCAGGGAAAGAAGGCTTACCGGCCGGTAAGGGAAAAAAGATCAAATGAAAGAATAGTGGAATCCACCCGGGGCACGGGGCCATCCTTATTCCCTGGTCATATAGAGTTTTAATATTCCGTTGCAGGAATTGCAGATATAGTATTCGTTGGTGAAGCAGGAGTTGCATACCCATCTCCCGCAGAGGCTGCACTGACGCAGTTCCTCGACAGGAAATGTGGAGTTGCAGAGGTCACAGTAGTGCCTCCCAAAACTACCCGGTACTTTTGTTGGCAGCTCCCCCTGTTCCCTGAGCGGTTTTATCTCCTTTTTCAGTTCAAAGTAGGTATTATTCTTACCTGCCTGTTCGGGCTTATTTGTTCTTTGAGAGCTCTTTTTCCAGATCGTCAAGCCTGTCCTCCATCCTTGACAGTGAATTGTTAATTTCCTTCTCGAAACCCTGCAATTCCGAGACCTTTGCTTCATTTTGCCCCAGTACAGGCTCATGCTGTGCCTTGAAGCGGTTGACTGCGGGTGTCCGGACGAGTGCCCATTCCGTCACCATCGATTCAAACCTGCGGTCCAGGTATTCATCGACCCGGCTCTCGACCGGTCGTGTGAGAGAGATCTTGCCCTTTGAACCCCTGAAGAAGAAATAAATGGCAATGATGATTGCGACGATCACAAGGACGGTCAATATAATTTCAAGCGGGGTCATCTTTTCTTCGCCTCCAGGTTCTTCGCGCGTGCTTCAAGAACCGATAATTTTGCCTCGGCATTTTTCTCGAAGGTGGCCAGTTTCGCGGCTTCGGCTGTTAGTGCATTTAACCTGGCAGAGAAATCTGCCACATCATTTTTTGTGGCGATCTGCCATTCCTCGATGAGGTATTTCATCCGCCGGTCCAGGTACTTATTCATGTACTTATCGATCATCTTACCTGCCCTCCAGCCTCGTAATAACTGCGTCGAGTTTTGTCACCCGTTCGCTGATGATATCTTTGTGATCGTACAACTGGTTGATCTCTGCGGTGACCTTATTGACACGTCGTTCGAGGTCAAGCATGTCGTTCTCCACAAGGAGGCCCCATTCCTCGATGATTGCCTCCATATTTTTGTCAAAGTACGTGTCCAGTGACTTGTCCATCGTTGGCAGTTTCTGGTCCATGTACCCTGGAACATCCGGCAGGTTACCCCAGAATGACTGTTTCTCCTCTGCCGTCCCCTCTGCATATTCAGACATTATTTCACCTTCTTCTCTTCGAGGTCAAGTTTCAGGATCATCCGCTCGAGTTTTGCTTCCCGGACGAGGTTTTCAAGTTTCCGGAGCCTCGCCTCGACAATTTTCTCCTTGTGGTAGTTGTTCAGCTCGATGAGTTCGTTCTCATCTTCCAATGTACGGATTGACTGGATCTGGTCTGTGCTGAGCTTGGTGAAGGGGTGCTCCTTCGCCCGCGTGTCCAGGTCCTTTGCCAGGAGATCGAGTTTCTGTTTTTCGACTTCGATCTCCATTTTCCTGACATTACCATGGCTCCTGCGGATAGCCCAGACTACGATGAGGATTAACAGGAGCGCAAACAGGAGGAGGATTGCGATGATGAACCAGTCTGGTGGTGCATACCAGTCCATATTATCCTCCAATTACCTTGGTGGCCTCATCAAGAAGACTGGTCTCTCCCACGAGGTATACAATGTCCCCGCCTACCAGGACAAAGGAAGGATCGGTTGTCTGAATTGCATCTCCCCGTTGAACTGCTGCAAGGACCACCCCTGCAGGGAGTTTAATTCCTGAAAGCTGCCGGGTTCCGGAACCGGTAGGAATAGTAACTGCACGTACCTCCCCCTTGTTCGCCTTCAGTGCCTTGTCGAGAGTCGCTGCATCGGTGGGCTTGAGTTTCTTTTTTGCAGCCTCGTATGCGTTACTGAACGCAGCACTGACTGAATGTCCTGCTTTGCCAAGGCCTGAACTGACACTTGAAGCTGCTCCGGAAGCACCGGCCTTGATTGACTCGGCTGATGTACCTTTGATGGTCTCTCCGGTTTTACTGACGCCCCCTTTGATCTGTTCGGTCATTGAGGCCTTTTTCCGTATCCTGAGCTTGGAGCCTTCACCTGCACCAAGTACTTTCAAGTCCTCTTCACTCAGGCGGATATGGCCTGATTCGACAAGGGAGTCGGCAAATGCGGTTGCAGAAATCCATTTATCCGCATCAGGGACCCCAATCTCTATTGTTGCCCCTTCCTCGATTCCAAGGTCAGACAGGAGATCTGAATGGATCCGGGCCCTCCCCCTGCTTGGAAACGCCCGCTTTTGAGCAATGAGTTGAATTTCGTCCATGTGAAGTAAGACTCTCCTGAACCGTATATACTTTTCGAGAATCCTTCCAATCCCCCGACTCCATTACCTTTTCCGTCTGGAACGAACGGGATAACAATGATAAAAACACCCGGTTGCTAAAGTGCCTAATGGACAATGTATGGTCCTATACTGTGAAATACCAGGGGAAGTGTCATACCCCTTTTATTACGATGATTTCCGGGGATGCAAACGCCCTGAGCTGGATATTAAGGTTGGAGGTACCGATACCCCGTGTGATATACGTGGTTGTCCGCCCCGAATCAAACCTGCCTCCCAGCTCCAGCATACCCCCGGGAACCAGCTTATCAAGGCCTGGAGGAAAAAACTGGCCCCCATGTGTGTGGCCTGCAAGGATGAGGTCCGCATTCCAGTTGCCCCGGCATTTCGGCTCATGGACCATGTAAATGGTAAAATCATTATTCTCCGGAATTACCGGAGGGTCTGCCATACCCGCCCAGCAGTCATCGATTCCTACCAGTATTACCTTCGTACCGTTTATGTTCAGTTCCCGGAATTCGTTTCGTAATACCCGGACATTATTGTCCGTAAGGGTGTGTGTCAGATTATCAGCATACGATGTATTTGCAGATTCGTCCGTGAATACTTCCTTTTCCCGTGTATTTTCGGTATGGCTGAAGGATGCCTCTTCCGACATCTTCCTGATACGTGCAAGGGAATTATCTCCGGACTGGTAATCATGGTTCCCCAGCACAGCATATACCGGGGCATTAATGCCCTTCCAGACCTCATGGGCCTCGTAATTCTCCTCATTCCGGTAGGCGAAATCACCCCCGATCAGGACGAGGGACGGGTGGAGTGAATTAATTCTCCCGACAATCGCTTTTATATATTCCAGGTTGTCCGTCCGGAGGTGGGGGTCTGCAATAAAGATAATTACTGCATCCGGAGCCCCCTGCTTCTCAAGAATGGTAACTTCAGCTGTGTTTCCTTCCATGAACATGTACCCGCCAAACGCTGTAGCCAGACCTGCAAGGATAACAATACTGAAATAAAACCCGGTACGGTAACGGGGGAGTTTTAGCGTCATGGAAAATATTACTACCAGCTCAATATCCCTCGTCGTTCATATTCATTCTGTTTGTACCTAATTCCCTGAAGCCCGGGTATGTGTTAAATACCGCTCTGAAAGGGAAATATGTCATATATCTGTGACATGTTCACCTTTTTCCTGGACTTCAGCGCGGAATGAGCTGTTTTCATGTGAACCATTTCGAAGAATAAAGGGTGTATCAACCGGAACAGTTACGTGCAACAGATCCGTTCTTTGTTGACCGTAACTGTCACGAATGCCCCGGGCATCTGATAATTAAGGATATTAATTACCACGACCAAATAATACCCGATGAACAGGAAAATCCGGGCATATATTGACCTTCTACGGCTGCAGTTCTTTTTTGCATGGCCGCTCCTGTTCAGTTCAGGATACCTCCTGGCCACTTCAGTATATGGCGGATTTTCATGGCCTGCCCTGATACAGGTTGCCCTGATCGGCTTTTTCGGGTTCGAGGCAGGCTTTGTCCTGAATGACTATGTAGACCGGAATTATGACAAATTTGATATCGAACAGGACCGGCTGACAAAATACTGGCGGGTTTTCGGGAGCCGGCCTGTTTCAGAAGGACTCATCTCCCCGCGGGATGCTCTTGTTTTATTTTTACTTCTTGTGGCGATAACGACAGGGCTCATCGTTACCCTACCCTACCCGAATTCACTATTTGTCCTCGGAATTATGCTCGTGTGTTACGTACTCGAGGTCTTTTACCAGGTTAAAAAACGAAAGGAACGAATGCCGGTCGCCCAGCTTGCAGGGCGTATCGATTTTGCCCTCTTTCCTGTTGCCGGATATCTCTGTGCAGGCTCCCCGGATAGCACGGCCCTCATGTATTTTGCTTTCTTTTACCCGTTTGCAATAGCGCATCTTGGAGCAAACGACCTCATTGATGTAAATAACGACCGTGCACGGCGTATGAATACCATCACCACCATGTACGGTGAAAGCGGGACTGCCTACTGGATTGCAGGCTTTAGCGTGGCAAATATAATCATGGGTTTCCTGTTCATGACGCAACTTGGATGGATTGCCCGCGTGGGGATTGTCCTTGGCATGGGGCTGCTTACTGTTGCGAATATTGCCATATTAAAATACCAGACCCCTGATGCCTGCCTGAAGGTACTTCCCCTGTTTCATGTAACGATGCTGATTTATGCAGGTTCCATCGCGCTCAATTCAGTATTATAACAATTTTTGGTGATTAATCAACAAACGCCACCCAATTTTTTCTTGGCTCGTAACATAGTAAGAATTGTAGAATATGACGCTATTAGGGGCATTGCCCCCGCCGTTACGGTATCCCCCCATGGGAGAGTTCCCGGACCGTTGAACGGTCTCATGATGAAAGGATTACCTAAACCGGATACAATTCTCTCCTGATTTAATGAACAAAAAATGAATTGTGGTTGTTCAAACTGATGATCCCCTGAATTTTAATTGCGGTGTGCTCCCGGGACCATTCAGGTAATCAATCGTTTTCTCTTAACCTGGGATTGTCGATAACAAATTATATATAGAGTTTTGACGAAAGCCTCTCTTCGTCAGGGGCCAGGGAATGTGTCCGGCCAGATACAACGTTTTCAGCCCGCATGCCTGGAAAAGACTCCGGTGTCCCCGGGATGAAAAAAATAACCTATTGCCCCGAATGCCATATTCGTGGTCGCGGACGGAGTTCGGAATATGAATGTTCATACAGGAGTGGTATTGTTGAAAACATGTAACCGCGGGGCAGTCAAAGGATCTTTCCAATTTCGTTTTGAATCGCTCATATCTGAGCCGGGGTGGGATATATGAACCCTGAAGAAAAACTGTCGGTCGTCATCGTTGATGAGGCCGTTTCCAGTGACACCCCCCATGGGCGTACTATTAAAAGGATTGTGGAAGGCCTTGCTGATTTTGATATCCAGGTATATACCATTGGATCGCTTGAAGATGCCAGGTCAGCGTATGCAAACCTTCCGGAAGTCGATTGTATCCTGATCAGCTGGACCCTAGGGGGCAGCAAATCGAAAGACCATGCTGAAGCAAAGCAGCTGATCCACGAAATCAGGGGGCGCAATGAAGATGTCCCGATTTTCCTCATGGCCGAGCCGACAGGGGAGGCGCCAAGTGCTCTTACGGTCGATACGATCCGCGAGATCAATGAGTACGTCTATATCATGGATGATACCCCGGCATTTATCGCCGGCCGGATCATTGCTGCCGCAGACCGGTACAAAGAAAGCCTGTTGCCCCCGTTTTTTGGTGCCCTTGTCAAGTTCTCCAAAGACTTTGAGTACTCATGGCATACCCCTGGCCATGCCGGTGGCACGGCGTTCCGCAAGTCACCTTCAGGCAGGTTATTCTTCAAATTCTTCGGTGAGCAGCTCTTCCGTTCTGATCTCTCGATATCTGTTGGGGAACTCGGTTCCCTGCTTGATCATTCCGGCCCGCTGGGTGAGGCCGAACGCTATGCTGCCAAGGTATTTGGCGCTGATATAACGTATTTTGTAACGAACGGCACGTCAACGGCCAACAAGATCGTATTCTTTGGCCGGGTAACGAAGGATGATGTGGTCCTTGTCGACCGGAACTGCCATAAATCTGCTGAACACGCACTCACCATGACCCATTCTCTTGCGGTATTCATGGTGCCGACCAGGAACCGCTATGGTATTATCGGGCCTATCCCCCCGGAAGAGATGACCCCCGAAACGGTCCGGGCAAAAATTAAAGCATGCCCGCTTGCGAAAGGGTTGAAGGAGACGAAACCCGTCCATGCGATTGTTACGAACTCTACCTACGATGGTCTCTGCTACCATGCTATCGAGGTAGAAGAGATCCTTGGAAAAAGTGTTGACAGCATCCATTTCGATGAAGCATGGTACGGCTATGCGAGGTTCAACCCGCTATACCGCGAGCGGTTTGCCATGCGGGACGGTGCAAAAAACTCCACCGGGCCAACGGTATTTGCTACCCAGTCCACGCATAAGCTCCTTGCAGCGCTGTCACAGGCATCCATGGTCCATGTAAGAAACGGGCGTGTTCCGATTGAGCATTCACGGTTTAACGAGGGGTTCATGATGCATAGTTCCACCTCCCCGCTCTATACCATTATGGCATCACTGGACGTTTCGTCAAAAATGATGGACGGGGCAGCAGGCCGTGTCCTTACTACCGAGTCAATAGAAGAGGCAATCCGGTTCCGCCGCACAATGGCACGGATTCATAAAGAGATCTGCGGCAGGAAAAAGAAAGACTGGTGGTTCGGGATGTGGCAGCCCGACACGATTAAAGACCCGAAAACAAAGAAAAAAATTCCGTTTGCCGAAGCATCAATAGAAGCCCTCCGGGATAACCCGTCCAGCTGGGTATTGCACCCCGGGGAGAAATGGCATGGATTCGAGGGCCTGCCTGAAAATTACTGCATGCTGGACCCCATAAAGGTAACCGTAATAATGCCGGGTGTGAAGGATGACGGTTCTCCTGATTCGTGGGGTATCCCTGCAGCGGTGGTAGTAAAGTTCCTCGACACCCGTGGCATCGTCAACGAGAAATCGGGCGACTACATCATCCTGTTCCTCTTCTCGATGGGGAACACGAAAGGTAAATGGGGGACGCTAGTTACTGAGCTCTTCGAGTTCAAGCGCCACTATGATGAAGGGGCCCCTCTTGAAGAGATATTCCCTGACCTCACGAATGCCTATCCTGACCGGTATGGTGGAATGACCCTGAGAAGCCTGACCGATGAGATGCACCGGTTCAAGAAGGAGCACAGGATGGGCGAACTTCTCCAGCAGGCATATTCCATCATGCCGGAACCTGCCGTATCGTATGCGGATGCCTTTAAGTGCCTGGTGAGGGGTGAAGTTGAGCATGTCCCGGTTTCAGAGGCAGGAAACAGGATCGTGGCAACCGGGATCTTCCCGTACCCTCCCGGTATCCCTGTACTGGCCCCGGGTGAGCGGACCGGTAAACAGAACGGTCCCATTCTCCAGTACCTGAAATCAATGCAGGACTTCGATCGGGAGTTCCCCGGGTTCGAACATGACACCCACGGGGTTGAATGTGTCAAAGGTGAATACATGATATATTGTATTAAGGAGGGGCGATAAGTGAGCGATGAAACGGCTACGCCCAAAAAAACAGTCCTGACTCCGCCAAAGGTTCTCGGGATCTTTGCACTGGCGATGATCAACGTCGCAGCAGTGCTTTCGATCAGGAATTTCCCGTCAATGGCGATGTTCGGATGGGAATGTATCGGCTGGTATATTATCGGAACCGTCCTGTTCCTGATCCCGCTGTCTCTTGCCGGTGCTGAACTGGCAACGATGCTGTCGGATAAGGGTGGCGGTGTCTATGCCTGGTGTAAGGAAGCGTTTGGTGAAAAAGGCGGGTTTATTGCCATTTTCTGCGAGTGGTCAAATAACCTGGTCTGGTTTCCAACGGTTCTCGCATTTATCGCCTCGACCCTGGCCTTTGCCCTTTCACCGGCACTTGGTACCAACGCAATATACCTGTTTGTCGTCATGATGATCGCATTCTGGGGCACGACTGCAATCGCATACTTTGGCGAGGATATATCGACGAAATTTCAGAATGTAGGAGTAATTCTTGGCAGTATCATCCCGTCAGTCCTTATTATCGGTCTCGGGGTCTACTGGGCAATCTCGGGTGCGAGTATTGTGCTGCCCCCGTTCTCCCCCGGAGAGATCGTTCCGACGATAGATCTTTCAACAATTCCTTTCTTTGCTACAGTGATCCTGCTCTTTGCCGGTATGGAGATGGCAGGGTTCCATGCACTCGAAACACGCAATCCCAGTTCTGACTATCCAAAAGCGATGGCCATATCCGCAGTAATTATTTTCGCCTGCACAGTCCTTGCAACACTGGCCATAGCATTTGTAATACCCGCTAACGAACTCAGTCTCGCCGCGGGGGTCATGCAGGCCATCGAGTACTTCTTCAATGCACTCGGAATTCCCGGGGCCGTTGCACCGATGGCGATATTGATTACGATTGGCGGGGTCGTATCACTGGCAGCGTGGCTGATTGGTCCGGCAAAGGGTCTTGGAGTCGTGGCTGAGGAAGGGAACCTGCCACCAGTGTTTAACAGGACGAACAAGTATGGGTCTCCTGTTGCAGTCCTGTTTATCCAGGCATTGATCGGGACGTTTGTGTCCCTGCTCTACGTGTTCCTGCCATCGGTAAACCAGGCATACTGGATTTTATCTGCAATGACTGTTGAATTACTCTGCATCGTATACCTGCTTGTATTTGCATCCCTCATCAAGCTCCGGTACAGTAAACCCGATGCACCACGCCCGTTTAAAATTCCGGGTGGAATTCCTGGCATCTGGCTTATTGGTGGCCTGGGTGCATTCGGGGTAATTTTTGCCTTCATTGTAGGGCTGATGCCAACCGGGGATTTTAGTTCATCAGAGGCATTCTTCTACGTGGTCGGGGTGTTGCTCGGGACATTCCTTCTGGCAGTACCCCCGCTGATCTTCCTGAAACTGAAAAAACCCAGCTGGATTGAGACCGGTAACAGGGAGGTATGAAGTAACATGTCGCATTATATTTCAGTGCATGAGAATGGAGGGAACCTATGACTGATATAGACAGGGAGACCTGGGCAGTCATTCTTATTATCCTGCTTGTCAT
>JALOPT010000029.1 GCA_025453715.1 Methanoregulaceae archaeon
CGATATGACAAGAACGGTCGCCAGGGGGGAACCAGACTCCGGATTAGTGGAGATGTACAATGCAGTCAGGGAAGCCCAGGACCTTGGTATGTCCCTTGTAACACATGGCGCCAGCGGTTCGTCTGTCCATCAGGCGGTTGTCGACCTCTTCGCAGAGAAAGGATACGGGACCAGTACATCAGGGTTTACCCATAACCTCGGTCATGGGGTAGGCCTCGAAGTCCACGAGCTGCCGACCCTCGGTCCTGCCGGGGGAACACTCGCTGCAGGAAATGTGGTGACTGTTGAACCGGGGCTTTATTACCGGGATATTGGCGGTGTACGTCTCGAAAATACGGGGGTTGTTACAGCCGGGGGATTTGACTCTTTCACCCGGTTTTCCCGTGAATTTATACTCAGGTGACAATAATGGAAGACGAAATATTCGATAAATACTGCCAGGCCGGGGCTTTCGCTGCATCGGTAATCAGGAAAGGGGCCACTGAGATCAGGCCTGGCGCACCCTACCTCGAGGTTATCGAGTTCATTGAAGACCTGGCAACATCAGATGAATCAGGCCTCGCATTCCCGCTTAACGTGTCCCTGAACGAGGATGCTGCGCATGATACGGCATCTGCCGGAGACGAGCGGGTATTTGCAGCAGGCGACCTCGTTAAGCTCGATCTTGGGGTTCATTTCGACGGGTATATTGCAGATACAGCAATTACCATTGACCTTGGAAACAACGGGCTCCTCGTTGATGCATCCCGGGAGGCACTCAACCGGGCTATTGAAAAGGTCCGCCCCGGCGTGACCGTAGGGGCACTCGGCTACGCCATTCAGACCGAAATTGAAAGCAGGGGGTACCGTCCAATCGCGAACCTTACCGGTCACGGGCTCGACAGGTTTGTCGTGCATAAGCCCCCGAACATCCCGAATATTGCAATACAGGGCGGGGCAGTTCTTGAAGAGGGGATGGTATTTGCAATAGAACCATTTGCAACAACAGGATCCGGCCATGTGAGCGAGAAGAAGAGGGTGGAGATATTCCAGCAGATATCACAGAAACCCGTGCGACTGGCGACGGCAAGGAAGGTCCTTGAGGCAGTGAAGGAACGGCAGGGTATGCCATTCGCAAAGCGCTGGCTCCCTGACAGCAAGCCGGAGATCGCCCTCACCACATTAATCCGCTCCGGCATGGTCCATGCATATCCGGTGCTGTCAGACATTCCGGGTTCCCTCGTCTCCCAGCATGAACATACAATCATCGTTACGGAAGATCATTGTGTTGTGACAACAGCATGAGATACTCTTATCCGATGCCAGATTGAATATTAAAGGTTACAGCCATGTCTGGAGACGACGAGACCCTGAAAATTCTGGATGTGCTCCTCTGCGCAGAAATATTCAACCAGAACCCGAATCTGGATGTAAATGACCTGACACCGGAGCATCGGATCATGTTCGGACTCGGCTCTGCGTCCGGCATTAAAAGACCAATTACGGTAAATGAAAGTTCAATCCGCAGGGTGCTCCAGATCCAGGACCCGCGCGGAAAAGTTGCCGACAACCCGGTCGTGCTCTATGAAGAGTTTGGACAGCGGTTCAGGGTTCCGGCACTCGAAGCTGCTGCGAAATGGTTCCTCGGCCACGGTGGCATGCCGTATATAAAAAAGAACCCTGCACTGGCATTTTATTTTGAAAGCCTTGACTCCACCGGGGTCTCGTATCATGAAATAAAAGCATCAAACCCCCCGTTTGAGGACAGCAGGTCGTATCTCGACGGGAAGATCTCCGAGATCATCGCTGCCGATGAGCGTCTGAGAACGGCAATGGACCTGATCATCATCAATGCACCCGATGAGATCGAACAGCAGATCGATGACCTCGTCTGCACATCAGAACAGAAAGATATCATTGCAAAAATGAGGGTGGCAATCCTCCACCGGGAATTCCTGTTAAAGCACCGGATCCACGAGGTCGGTAAGCTCTTGTTTGTAGGCCCGCCTGGAACGGGAAAGACATCGCTCGCACTTGCCATGTCCCACGCCATGCACATGCCAATCCTCGAAGTCAGGCTCTCGATGATTACATCACAGTACCTTGGCGAGACTTCAAAAAATATCGACAGAATATTTGATTTCGCAAAAAAACTCTCCCCATGTATCCTTTTTATCGACGAGTTTGATTACGTGGCCAAGAGCAGGGTAACCGATGACCATGGCGCTATGAAGAGGGCTGTTAACTCCCTCCTGAAAAATATCGATAAGATGAACCTTGTGAAAAACGGGGTGCTCCTCATCGGTGCGACGAACCACCCACAGCTCCTTGACGAGGCAGCCTGGCGCCGCTTTGACGAAGTGGTGGAATTTTCACTGCCAAGTGAAGAGATGCGGGAACGGATCCTGAAGAAGATCACCCATTCGGTCGGTTGTGACTGTGATTTCCGTTACCTTGCAGCCCAGACAGAGGGGCTTTCAGGTTCAGACCTCCGGATGCTCGTAAAGGAAGCCATACTCTCATCGATCATGGACGGCCGGAAAGCACTTGCACAGAGCGATATTGAGAAAGGTATCCAGACGGTAAAAAGCCGGGGCGTAATCCGTAACCTCAACTGGTTATAATATGAATATTACGCTGCTTGGCACAGGAGATGCAACGGGGACGCCAAAGATAGGCTGCGGATGCCCGCAATGCACACACGCAAAAGAAGCGGGAGTAACGAGGCTTCGCACTTCCCTCCTTGTTGAACATTGCGGTAAAAATATCCTCGTTGATTCTTCCCCTGACCTGCGCCAGCAGTTACTCCGGTGCGGGTCCCCCCATATTGATGCAGTGATTTGGACACACGGGCATTATGACCATTTCATGGGATATGGTGAGTTTTACCGTGTCCAGGACCTGCCACCTGTCTACGCGGCCCCACCAGTCCTCGGGTATTGTGGGGGCATATTTTCTTTCATGTCATTTAGCCATAACCCTGTAGAGGCGTACGAACCCTTCACACTGTTCGGCGTTTCCTTTACCCTTATCGAAGTGAACCACCCCCCGGTCTACAGTTGCGGCCTGGCAATCTCATGTAATGGTTCAAACGTTGGTTATACTGCCGATACGCGGGCGGATATCCCGGAGCGAAGCAGGAAATTACTTTCTGATGTCGATCTGCTTCTTGCTGATGCACTTGCCCCGAGGGGCTACCACGTCTTCAAACATATGAGCTATGAAGAGGCGTGTGACATGGCAACCGATCTCAATGCAGGGGATTTCCGGTGCGTCCACCTGAGCCATGCAATCAGGTGGGACCTCCCCCATATTGGAAAAGACGGGGAATGTTTCCGGTTCGGCTGAACCAGCAGATAGTGCTCCCTGGTAGTGATTCCGGATCAGACCTGGCTTTACGGTTCAGCATGGAGTCAGTTTAATGCATTTGGGATAGTTCTCCTGAAATCCAGGTCTTTCTGCAACCATGGTGGTATGCCGGGTACACAAGGCAGGTGTATTTTTCCATACCACTGGGTGTTTCTCACCAATACCATTATGGGGGTCACATTCCCAATCATAGGTGAATGAATATTAAGTTGCTCGAGCTGGAAAAAGACAAGGCCAGGCTGATTATTCAGGGAGAGGGACATACCTTCATGAATACCCTGACAGAAGAGATCCTGAAGGACCCTGATGTCGATGTGGCCAGATATGTAATAGAATTCCAGTTTTCTGACCCTGAACTCCTGGTAACCACAAATGGCAAAAAAGGCCCGCTGGATGTGATCAGGGACGCATGCAGCAGGATATCAGGGCATTGCGATGAACTGCTTTCAGAAATAAAAAAGCAGTAAAAAGTTTTTTTTTCAGATTACAACAGGGCCGGGCCATTAAGATCGTCATCGCCCGGTCAGATGACAAGTGTCTTTTGGTCAGGTATATGACTATACGGCACGTTCTGTGAACACGATTGACCCGGATATTCTGGCAATCTTGACCTTTACGGTCTGCCCCGGCTTTGAATTTGATACGTACATAATGTATTTTCCCATCTTGACCACACCGTCGCCACGTTTCGAGACGGACTGGATCTCAACCTCGAGGACTGCGCCTTCCTGGAGCTCGTTGGTAATGGGCTCTGTACGTGCTTTCCGCTTCTTTACCGGGCGGTGGCCACCGCAGGCATCACAACGGAGGAGGAGGAAGCGGTCATCTTTCACAAGGCGTGTGTCAGGCCGGCCGCATTCTGAGCATATCACGTAATCCTCCACGTAGCTCTTTACCAGTGAATTGATCAGGGTACTTTCAAACTTTCCGTTAAATATTGCCCTGTTGCCATCAATCTTGCCTGCAGTACCGAGTTCTCCCAGGAGAAACTTCATCAGGTGGTCCTTGTCCCGTCTTGCAACATCCGCAATTTCTGCGAAATTTTCGAGGATGGTGGTCTTCCCTTCAATGTAACTCTTCGTTTCCGGAACGGTAAACCGTTCGTGGGACTCGCTGACCTCCGGCATATGTGAATATGCCTTTTTTAAAAGTGCCTCATACGATTCGACCATGGTTGTATAGTATAAGGGACGTCCGAGGTAATAATTATGGGTAACCAGTACCATCAGGACCTGATTGGTCCATGATGCGGATCATTCCCGGTAATCTCATTTACCATGGTTGCACACCAGTGGCCCGGTCCCCGTGACATACTATTCACGCATAAGGTAAATCGGAAGACCCCAGGGGCTTCACGATGAAAAAAATATTCTTGGTTATTGTTTAAACTGTGGCATCAGCGCACGGACTTCCGCACCTACTTTTTCAATCAGGTGATCTTCGTCCCTCTTTGTCAGGGCGTTAAATACCGGGCGGTTGACCGTGTTCTCGAGCATCCATTCCCTTGCAAATTCACCGCTCTGGATCTCTTCGAGGATCTCACGCATCGCTACCTGGGACTCGCAACCGATTACACGCGGGCCACGGGTCAGGTCCCCGTACTGTGCAGTATTGCTGACATATCTCCTCATCTTCGTGAAACCTCCCTCGTAAATCAGGTCGACAATCAGCTTGGTTTCATGGAGTACCTCGAGGTATGCCATCTCAGGGGAGTACCCGGCTTCAACAAGCGTCTCAAACCCGGCCTTGATCAGGGAGGTAATCCCGCCGCATAGTACTGCCTGCTCCCCGAAAAGGTCGGTCTCAGTCTCTTCGCGGAACGAAGTTTCGAGCACGACGGCACGGGTCGCCCCGATCCCCTTTGCATACGCAAGGGCAATTTTGTGTGCGGTGCCGGTGAAGTCCTGGTGGACGGCGATCAGCGCAGGGACACCTTTTCCTTCTTCATATTGCCGCCTTACCATGAACCCTGGCCCTTTCGGGGCTACCATGATAACGTTGACATCTGACGGGGGAACGATCTGGCCAAAATGAATATTGAACCCGTGGGAGAACATCAGGGTTTTCCCCTTTGTAAGGTAAGGCCTGACTTCGCTCCTGTACACCGCGGCCTGGCTCTCGTCCGGGAGGAGGATCTGCACCACGTCAGCCATCTTAACAGCTTCCGTTACCGGATACACCTGGAACCCGTCCGATGAGGCTGCGTCCCAGCTGTTACCAGGGCGTAGCCCGATGATCACGTCCATCGCACTGTCACGGAGGTTGAGTGCCTGGCCCCTTCCCTGGGAACCGTACCCGATAACTGCGATACGCTTCCCTGACAGGACACTCAGGTCCGCATCCGATTCGTAGTATTTTTTCAGCATGATCTGTTCTACCTTATATCAGCAACCAAGCACATAAATATTTTATAAAAAAACTAATCAGAGTACCTTGGGTTATATCCCTTTTGGAGAGCGATCAACCATTAAAGAGACAACTGAACCGAGATTCGGGGGCATTCTGCCGGATGTTCAATCAACATGCCCTGATGTACGCATTAATCTGACCCGGGTCGGGGTCAAGAATGTGAAAAAACTCGTAGAAGTCTCACGTCCTGACAAGCGCCCGGTAATTTTCATTTCAAATTTTGATGTCTTCGTCGACCTTCCCGGAAGCCTCAAGGGAGCAAACCTCTCACGAAATTTTGAAGTGATCGATGAAGTGCTCCAGCAGGCGATCGATGGTGATGTGAAGGAAATCGAGGAGCTTTGCAGCGTTGTCGCACGAAAGCTGCTTGACCGGCATGAATATGCTGACCGGACCGAGGTCCGGATGCGGAGCCAGTTCATGGTGAAACGGGAGACTCCGATCAGCAAGACGAGCTGTCACGAGGTCGTAAAGGTCCATGCGAGGGCTGTCGCCAGGAGGACGTTCCGCAGCCCCATCGTAAGAAAGAGTATCGGGGCAGAAGTAATGGGGATGACCGCCTGCCCCTGCGCCCAGAATATCATGAAAGAGCGGGCTCAGTATGTCCTCGAGGACCTTGATGTGGATAAGGAGACCATTTCAAAGTTCTTCGATGAAGTCCCCATGGCCACACACAACCAGAGGGGCAGGGGCTTTCTCTGCATAGAAACCGATGACGATCAGCATGTAAAACTCGAAAAGATCATCGATATCCTCAAGGAGTCGATGAGTGCACCGATTTTTGAGCTGCTCAAACGTGGTGATGAAAGCTATGTCGTCCTCTCGGCTCATAAGAACCCGAGATTTGTTGAAGACTGTGTCCGGGAAATGGCAAAAAAAGTCCTGGCTGAATTTCATGACCTGGCCGGAGATGCACTCGTTACAATAAAACAGACAAACGAGGAGAGCATCCACCAGCATGATGCCTACGCGGAACGGCAGGCAACAATTGCCGAACTTTTTGCCGAGTTAAACAGCGAAATCAGATAAATTCAATTTTTTATTTTATCCGAAACTCACAGATTTAAATTTTTGCCGTTTTTGCAATCTTTTATGGATAACTATTCCAGTAAAGGGATTACGGATAAATACGGGGGGGTTTGAAGCCTGAGTCCAGTCGTTTCCGGATAACGACAGCAACAGAAAAGCACCTTGATAAAAAATGCCAGGTCTGCTAATCCTTTCCACCTTCCGCCATATTTGAAATGTGGTTAAAACGTGACATTCCAGAGCAGTTCAGAACGAAAAAACAAGGATTTTTACTCTTCGTATTCGTGAATCCGGGCACTTTTCAGAGAGTTACAAAGCAGATATATAATTTGAAGTTGTAAAATTGTACTGAACGTACTAGGTACGGTCAAAAGATCTCCTTATAAGAGATTTGTGTGGATTACACCGGTATCGCGAAATGAACAACTCAGCATAAGATGAGGCGATAATATTGTCGAAAGTTGTAGAGATTTCCCCAACCACAAGACACGAGGGACACTCCAAACTTGTCTTGAAGGTTAACGACGCAGGTATCATCGAAACGGGTAACTGGTGTTCCATTACCCCGGTGAGGGGAGTTGAGAGACTCGCCGTCGGTAAGACGATGGAACAAGTCCCCAAGATTGCGTCACGTGTCTGTGGTATTTGTCCAATTGCCCACACACTTGCAGGGATAGAATCAATGGAAGCATCAATCGGGTGTGAAATCCCCCAGGATGCCTATCTCCTGCGTGTCATCCTTCAGTTGGCAAACAGACTGCACAGCCATGCACTGCATGATATCCTGATCCTGCCCGATTTGTATATTCCGGGCACCGATACGAAGATCAACCCGTTCACTCCAGAAGAGCCTGTTCGCAGCGTTGCAAAGCGTATCCAGAGACTCCGTGAGATCGGTCAGACCATTGGTCAGATTGCCGGCGGAGAAGCAGTGCACCCGAGCAACCCGCGCATCGGCGGTATGTACAAGGCATGTACCCCGCGGGCAAAGGCCAAGATGTACGACCTTGCCAAGGAAGGGCTTGTACTTGCACACCAGCAGATGGACTTCATGATTGCGGTCATCCGTAACTTCCATAAGAGGGACTGGGCAGAAGTCGGTGGCAAGAAGATTGCAATCCCGAAAGACCTCGGTTTCCACAACCAGGGCTACATGGCAACCCACCCGTTCTATGGAAGCACAAGCCTGGACGAGTGCCCGACCTGGGACTATGACCGCTTCAAGGAAGTACGGCCATGGGACTGGTACATGGGTGAGATGGAAGTCGATCTCGCAGACCCGAGCTACCCGATCGGGGGGACATCCCCTGTTGGAACCAAGGTAAACCCACAGATGGAAGCCTGCACAGGGATCCCGATGTATGACGGCCAGCCCGTTGAAGTCGGTCCACGTGCACGTCTCGCTGTATTCAAAGGATATGACGAGAAGGGAACCCAGGGTCAGAACATTGCCCGTGAAATGGAATACACGGACAGCTTATACGCGATGCTCAATGCACTCGACGAGTACGATCCATCGGGCCCTGTCCTTGCGGACGAGATCCCCTGTGGTGACGGCTCAATGGGATGGTCAGCGAACGAAGCACCACGTGGCACCGATGTCCACCTTGCGAGGGTCAAGGACAATAAAGTGCTCTGGTACTCAATGCTCGTGCCGACCACCTGGAACTTCGCGACCTGCAGTGCTGCACTCACCGGTGCACCATGGCAGCTCGCAGAAATTGTCGTTCGTGGGTATGACCCCTGTGTGTCGTGTGCTACCCACATGATTGTGATCGATGAAGACAACAAGTTAGTAGCCCAGAAACTCATCCAGTGAGCGTAAAACACATGTTGTTCTCCGAGATCGTGATTGCAGGGTGTGGAAACCCCCTGTTTGCGGATGATGGATTCGGACCGGCAGTAATAGAGGAAATGCAGAAACTCACACTTCCCGACAATGTAACAATTGTCGATGCAGGCCTTGGCGGCCCTCATTTTGTTTTTACACTCCTTGATCCGGAAGTGACCAAGCAACTGGTAATCATCGATATTGCCGATTTCGGTGCAAACCCTGGAGAAATTACCAAGTTAAGAGTGGAAGACTTGCCCCCGGGTTCGTATCGTGACGCCCATTCGTGGGACCTGACCGAACCGCTCCATCGCCTGAAAGATGATATCAACATCACGGTAATCGGGTGCCAACCCAAACGTGTTTCAAGCCCTGAATTTGAAATAGGGCTCTCTGATGAAGTAACAAAGGCGATTCCGAAGACCATTCGGATAGTGTTAGAAACAGTAGGGGTGAATTATGGGACTTCTATCAAGTGTCTTCAAGAAAAACGATCAGCAGAAACCAGCTGACGTAGCAAAGGCAGAAATAACTAAAAAGGAGGTTAAGCCTGTGGTAGACAAGATTACAGTGGGCCATGTGCACATGAGTGGATGTACTGGCTGTCTTGTGTCCTTAGCAGACAACTACGGTGGACTCTTGACAATTCTGGACAAGTACGCAGACCTCGTATACGGTCTGACACTTGCAGATGTACGTCACATCCCGAAAATGGATGTTGCGCTTGTTGAGGGTTCCGTCTGCATTAATGACAAACTTTCAGTTGAAGAGATTAAACAGACGAGAGAAAAGGCAGCGATTGTGGTAGCCGTTGGCGGATGCGCCAGCTATGGCAACATCACAAGATTCTGCCGCGGCGGTCAGCAGAACCAGCCGCAGCATGAAGCTTTCCTGCCAATCGGGGACCTCATCAAGGTCGATGTATATATCCCCGGATGCGCTCCGACTCCCCAGTTGATCAGGAATGTATGTATTATGGCATACCTGCTCCTGAAGGGCTCACCGGAACAGAAAGCACTTGCAACCAATTACCTGAAACCGCTTATGATGGCGGCCCAGAAGGGAACGAGCGCGTGCTTCTGCGACCTGATGACCGAAGTGATCGACCAGGGTCTCTGCATGGGATGCGGTAGCTGCGCAGCAGCCTGCCCGGTCCGTGCAATTACCCATGAGTACGGGAAGCCCCAGGGGACCAGAGACCTCTGCATCAAGTGTGGCGCATGCTACAACCAGTGCCCGAGAAGCTGGTTCAGCTTCGATGTGGTACCTGAATACGAAAGTATCATGGAACTCATTGATACGGTGATGAAGTGAGGTGACAAAAATGGGAGCAGAACTCGGTAAATACAAATCATGCGTTTCAGCACGAAGCACCGACAAGGCAATCCTCGCGGGAGCACAGGACGGGGGTATCGTTACCACCCTGTTCGCGTATGCACTCGAAGAGGGCATCATTGACGGGGCAATCGTAGCCGGACCTGGCGACATGCCATGGAAACCACGCCCAATGATTGCGACCACCTACGAAGAGTTGATGGCAGCTCGTGGTACGAAATACAACATCAGCCCGAATGTCTCATTCATCAAGGAAGCAACCCGCAGCTACGGTCTCGACAAGGTCGGTATCGTAGGAACACCATGCCAGATGCAGGCAGTCCGTAAAGGCCAGTTGTACCCAATCGGCCTCCGTGACGTCAGTGACAAGATTGCACTGGCCGTCGGTATCTTCTGCATGGAGAACTTCCCATACCAGAGCATCGTGCAGCTGGCCGAAGACCATGCAGCAATGAAGCTCGAGTCCGTCAAGAAGATGGAAATCGGGAAGGGCAAGTTCACCTTCATGAGCGAGCGTGGCGCAGTCGTTCCACTGCCACTCAAGGTTACCCACAAGTACGAACAGCCAGGATGCCACGTGTGTCTTGACTACGTAGCAAATCTCGCTGATGTGTCCTGCGGTTCCGTGGGCAGCCCCGATGGCTGGAGCACGGTCTTTGTAAGGTCAAAGAAGGGAGATGATATCTGGGCGAAGTCAGTCGCAGCCGGATGCTTCGAGACGAAGGCAATCGACTCGGTTAAACCAGGTCTTGAACTTGTCACAAAACTGGCAAACGAAAAGATCGGCAAGAACCAGAAGACCGTCGAAGAGAGAAAGACATTCGGTGTCGGCAAGGGACTCCGGATACCCTATATCTAAAAATTTTTCTTTTCTGAACGAAATTCGGGTTATTCAACTTCCGTTTCGTTTCAGGAATTATTTTTCCTTACGCGTTTGAGTCCGGTTGTTTTTACAGTGCGCGACAAGATCGGCTGACACCCGGTCAATATAGTACAAGGAAATCCCTGTTTAGGCTGGATTGCATGGCCACCTGTTTAAACGGCCTATAAAACCCGGCCTTTTCACCAGGTATTATTTTGAGTACCCCTTCGTTTTCAATAAAAAATGGTTGTGACCAGAATTACTACTGGATTTATCTTCATCACAGCAGTTTTCCAGGACAGGAAATGATAAATGACTCCTGATTTGCTGACTTGTGGCAGGATAGCCAGCCTTGGAAATCCAGCTACGTCATTGCCTGGAATCTTACCGGCCCTTTCTTCCTCACCGAAAAAATCTGTAAAAGCAAAAAATATGCAGGGGTCACCAATAAAAGAAAGGACAAAATTTAAGAGGAATTGAAGGGGAGGATGAGTCCCTGAGCATCCTGCACGGTTAACTCAAAGGTTCCGGAGAGATGCTTCGGCACCGGATATTGCGGCGTTCCGGAGGAGATTTTCATTATATACAGTCATATTGTCAGGGGACTGTGCAGAGCTCCCTATGATCAGGTCTGAACTATGGAAAACGACTGATGCCATTCCCATGTCAGGTTCGTAGCTATATTTCCCTGAATACCCTGATACGGTCACAGGGGTCCCGTTAATTTCTGCATAGAACCCGGCCGCTGCAGTACTGTTCACAAATTTATCAACAATTATTGCAAGGTATGCAACGTCCCCTTCATAGGTTGAGTTTGTTTCAGGTTGATACAAGCCTGTTGCCAGATAATCCTCGTCCTGGAACATGGGCGGTTCATGATCAGATTTTAATGCAAGGGTAAACCCGGGAACTGACACCGGAACAACAAGTTCTGGTGCCTTTGACAGCCCACCGGAGACTGTCGGGGTGGCAGTTTTCGACTGCCCGGGAGTCCCGGTGCAGCCTGCAAGGAGAACTGCAATACAGATTATTCCAATAATGACTAATGATAATGCTGACTTCTTCCACATTTTATAATCCTCTTCATTCATCAGTTATTTTTTCTTAAAGATTCAGAATTAACGTCTCTTGGCAAAACTATAAAAAATTTTGCCAATTCCCGCATAACGGGTTGTCCTGACCCTCTATTTTCAATATAGAGATACAAAAATCATGTGTTGACAGACCTGCAACCACAAACAGGGTAATCTGGGAAAACCCATGGGTCAGAAGAAAAAGATCGGGAGATTTCCTCAGGCGAGGTAATCTGCTGGTGTCGGGACTGTTTCCTTCAACCCCTTTCGCTTCCTGATTCCAAGGACAACTTCCTTGATCATGTTGTTCGGGACGAGTTCAAAGCCAATGAATTCTGTGCTCCACATGGCACGGCCTTCCGTGGCCGAGCGGATGTCACCCGCAAACCCGAACAGTTCTGCCACAGGGGCTTTTCCAACGACCGTGATGGTGTCACCTTCACTCGTGATATCGAAAATCGTTCCACGACGCCCCTGGATCTGTGACGTCGCATTCCCCATCTGGTCGGTTGGTACGGTGATCTGGATCTTCTGGACTGGTTCAAGGAGAGAGTCCCCGGCCATAAGAAGACCGGCTTTCACTGCAGCCCGGACTGCAGGGATTACCTGTGCGGGCCCGCGGTGAATCGCATCCTCGTGAAGTTTTACA
>JALOPT010000180.1 GCA_025453715.1 Methanoregulaceae archaeon
ATGAACTCGTGTTCCGGGATCAGGAGTGGGAACAGGGTTTCCTGGTGTTCCCGGTCCATCAGCTCGCGGAGCCAGCCATACACATGTTTCCTGATCGCAAACCCATGGGGATACCATACGTACAGGCCCTTAACCGGGTAGCGGACGTCCATGATCTCAGACTGCCACAGGAGATCATTGTACCATGCAGAAAAGTCCAGTTTAGGCGGTAATGCCCCGCGTTCTTCTTCCATATCCCACTCCTTAAGTCACCAGACGTATGATTTCAGGCGTAATAAATGCCTCGACAAACGCTGCCAGGAGCACAAGGGGGATTACATACATGATAAAATTCAGGCCATGGTGCGCGGCTTCCACCGCGGCATCACCATTCCCGCTCCATTCATCGTAGAGTGATTTGGCAAGAAGGAAACCGAGGGCACCCGACAGGATGAAGGACGGGATCTCAAAAATACCGTGGGGAAGGATTGCAGCGAAGATAAAGACCATGCCCTTTTCTTCCCGTACAAGCTCCATTATCGAACCGATGATCAACCCGTTCATCGAGAGAATGAACAGGGAGACAACCCCGAAGGTCGCTCCCCCGAGAAAGAGCAGGAGGCAGGCCTGGAGGTTATTCAGGAACAATTTTACAAAGAGGAGAGGCGCGGGATCTCCCATGATTCCGCCCACTACAGCGTCCTTAAAGAGTGAAAGAAAGTTCTCACCGATTGACGGGTCACTTGTCGTTGCCACAACACCAACCGCCAGCGAAGCGGCAAAGATTACCACGGTAAAGATGAGGGCCTGGCTGAGTTTCCATTCAGACATAGAACATCATCCGGACCATGTCCCTGATCCCCGGAGCGAGGCCGACAACAATCATTGCAAGGATAATCAGGTGCCAGAGGTCGCTGCTCCCTTCGTGGCGGTAGCGCTCGAGGATCCAGATCCCGGGGATAATCACCACGAGCTTGAGCGGGAACATCACGAACGCGGTGCCGGTCCACTCTATCAGGCTGGACCCGACAACATGTTGCTCAATGTAGGCCAGTGGATGAAGGTCGATGCCAAAACTGGTGGCGCTTGCGTCAAGCAGTTGCCCGAATATGAGGACCTTGTATAGCGGGTCAGATACATATTCCCACCTGAACAGGTATCGCAGCGCCCCATACACGAGGAGGCTCGTAGCGGTTGCAAGCGCGAGGATGATCCCGGCGACTTCCGGGTGGATGACCCCGCGGGAGAGGCCAAATGCGACAAGGATTAAAAATGCCACTACTGCCGCTGCGGCACCTGCTCCTGCGTACCAGGGAATGTAATCCTGAATAACACCCTTCCGTGCGAGTGTGGTGGTTAGGACGAGCACCCCGGCTGTAATAAAGAAAATAACAAAAAATATGAGGGGGGTCGTAAGCAAAAACTGCCAGTCCGAGGTGATAAGGTGCGCATCCTGAACAACCCGGATGACACCCCCGAATACAACATAGGGAAGTGTGGCAAGGATGAACCGCCCGTCGACAGGAACTTTGGCATACCGCAGCCAGCGGTACACGGCATACACACCTATAATGAGAAATATTGCATATGTCAGGGTTTCAACCGGGTTATATGGCTGATCAAACCTGACTGGATCGATGTAGTATTTGTAGATGAATTCCCTAATCATTTCTGATAAGAATGAGCGCCGGAAGTATAAAAGTACTGAAAAATAAAATTTTCGGGAAATCCAAGTGGATGCAGCTGCCAAGAGACGTTGTAATCGGGCACGATGTTCTCCCCCAGCTGCCCGCCGTCTGTGAAGACCTCCGGATAGGCCAGTCAGTGCTTATCGTTTCCGGCGGACATACCAGGGATATTGCGGGAGAGCGGGTCAGGGCCCTTATGGCTGAATCGTATGAGATCGCCACGTTTACCGCCGAAACAATCAGTCCCGAAGTGATCAAGCAGGCAGAAAAAGCTGCAGGGAATGCAGATTTCCTTATCGGGGTCGGTGGAGGCCGGGTTATCGATACGGCCAAAATCACCGCCTATAATCTGGACCGCCAGTTCATCAGTATCCCTACTGCAGCCTCCCACGATGGCATCGCGTCTGCAAGGGCCAGCGTGCCTACCGCTGAGGGGAGCGGCTCACTCGAGGCGCAGCCCCCGATTGCTATTGTCGCTGATACCGGCATTATTGCTGCTGCGCCACACCGCCTGCTGGCTGCGGGGTGCGCCGATATCATATCAAATTACACCGCGATCCTTGACTGGGAGCTCGCCCACCGGTTACGGGGTGAGCCGGTATCTGAGTATGCAGTAGCACTCTCAAAGATGACCGCGGAACTGCTGATGAAAAATGCCCATGTCTTAAAACCCCACAGCGAGGAGACAGCCTGGTTTGTCACAAGGGCACTGGTCTCATCTGGAGTCGCGATGAGTATTGCCGGTTCATCGAGACCAGGGAGCGGGAGTGAACACAAGTTCGGGCATGCCATCGAACGCCTCGCACCAGGTAAAGCGCTCCACGGGGAGGCATGCGGTATCGGGACAATCATTGCAATGTACCTGCATGGCGGGGACTGGAAGACAATAAGGGAAGCATTGCGGAGTGTTGGTGCCCCGGTAACACCGGGTGAACTGGGTATTGAGGATGCCGTCGCGGTAGAGGCGCTCCTTATGGCAAAGACTATCCGCCCGGAACGCTTCACCATACTTGATATGGGACTAAACGAGGAGTCTGCATGGGAACTCGTAAGAATGCTGTACAGGGAGTAACAAGGGTGACTGCTGTTAAGCCAAAAGTCACCCTGATCGGGACCGGGCTTGCAAAGCCGGGCCTCGAGTTTGTCTATGAGGGATCACTTGATGAATGCAGCCCCTGCTCACTGAAAAAAGCCTGCAATAACTTAAAGGAGGGTAAGCGGTACCGGATTGTCAGCATCAGGCCTGCAAAGCACGACTGCCTGATCCACCGGAACGGCACCTGTGCAGTTGAAGTGGTTGAATCCCCGATTGCTGCACTTTTGAATGCAGAGATGGCAATCAAAAACAGCAGGATACGCTACGAGTTCACCTGCAACAAGGAAGACTGTAAAAGTTATGACCTGTGCCACCCTGACGGGATCATCGAGGGTGAGAAATATGTTGTCGTAGAGGTAATTGGTAACGCCCCTGGCACCTGTGAAAAAGGGCGGACACTCCAGCTCGTTAACCTGATGTCGCCCTGATTAATCACCTTTTCATTCAGGAAAAAAGTCCTGCCGACCTGGGTCCAATCCGTTGAAATGTTACCCTGTAGCTTTTTGTTGCGATACAGTCCAGAGTCTCGCCCCTAGGGTTGCAATCATCCCCCAGTCCTCCAGGTTCACGAGCCATCGCCGGGGAATGCTATCAATGCCCGACCAGGCGCCGGCAAGGGCGCCGGCAACTGCACCGGTTGTGTCCGTATCGCCACCGAGGCTGATTACGTGGATTACTGTCTCTTCAAATGACCGGCTGTCCATAAAGACCGTAATAGCTGCAGACACCATCTGGTTAACCCAGGCTGAACACTCGGCAGCCGCGCTGTCGTAGTGGGTCAGTTGCGAGCACCGGATACTCACCTCGCGCAGGGCAGGCCCGCTGAAAAAAATCCCAACCGGTGCACCCCTCATGACTCATGACACTCCCGTTACTGCGACTGCCTCCCCTTTTCATATGTACAATTGCTGCCGCACGGTCAGGTGGGACACCTGACTGGACCAGGTCAAAGACCGAACGTGAGGTGGGGCCGTAGAATTCAGGAAATCGCTTATAACCACTGATCAGGCGTTCCATGAGATTGTCCGGGCAGAAGCCCCTGCATTGGATTAGGGATTCGGCAACTGCGATCGCCTGCAGTGTATCATCAGTATATTGGCCTGCATTTAGGATACGAGGCCCGTTACCGTTCATTTCAGTTACAGGTCTCAGGGGAGGGGGGTACCCCTCAAAGGGCGCACCCATTGCATCCCCAATTGCGAGTCCCGTCAGGGCCCCCACTGCGCTCACACTACCCGATATAAAGGTCACCAATAAGGTATATCTTCTCATGGAAAAAGTAAATTTTGAGGAAAGGTGATAGTGTGCAAAAGGAAGAATTGCTGCATTTACACATGCTGATGGTGCATATTAAAAAATACTACGAGAACATCACCAATGATGAAATTCCAACGGGACGCTATAATGCGCTCGAAATCTCTCCTGTCCATATCCACAAAAACAAGAAATGTCACAAGGATGCGATACTCGCCCTCGGGGATGAGATCGTTGCCCATGTGAAACTCCAGCAGCCCGTGATGGTTGACTACGCCGCGGATGCTGTACAAGGCAAGATCGCGGTTGAACATTAATTCCGAGATGGACGAACAGCAGATCTGCAGGGAAATCATTTCCCTCTTCTTCTCCCGAAATAACCCTGATATCAGCCATGCCCGGATTGAGGTCTGCCGGAAATATAAGCTTAAGACCGTACCGAAAAATTCGCTCCTGTTCTCGTACGCGCTCCCCGATGAGCGAGAGCGGCTTCGCCTGGTGCTCCAGGTAAAACCAACACGGACTCTCTCGGGTGTGGCCCCGGTTGCGGTTATGACATCCCCATCTCCCTGCCCGCACGGCAAATGCCTCCCATGCCCGGGTGGCCCCGATCACCTGTTCCAGTCACCCCAGAGTTACACCGGCGAGGAACCTGCTGCTATCCGGGGGAGAGAACACCGGTATGACCCATATGAGCAGGTCATCGCCCGGCTTTCGCAGTTTGAGACCCTTGGTCACCACGTAGGGAAGGCTGAACTGATTGTAATGGGTGGTACCATCACAGCGCGCCCAAAGGAATACCAGGAATGGTTTGTCACCAGGTGTATCCAGGCAATGAATGAATACGACAGGCCGGAAATATCACCTCCTGGATCACGGTCAGCGGGGGAAGAAGATTTTCTGCCGGGACAGGGAAACAGGGAACCCGTATTTCTCGATAACGAACGCGCCCGGGTCAGGTGTGTCGCTATTACGTTTGAAACCCGACCCGACTGGTGCAGGAAAGAGCATATCGGATCGATGCTCGACCTCGGGGTAACCAAAGTTGAACTCGGTGTCCAGCATGTCGATGACGAGATCCTCACCTTAAACCGACGGGGGTGCACCGTGCAGGACACGGCTGATGCCAACCGCCTTCTTCGGGATGCGGGTATCAAGGTCGGGTTCCATATCATGCCTAATCTCCCGGGGAGCAGTATTGAAATGGACAGGGAGCTGTTCAGGACGTTGTTCGATGACCCGCGTTTCAGGCCGGATTTCCTTAAAATCTACCCGACACTGGTGACACCGGGGTCGGAGATCGAAGAGCTCTGGAAATGTGGCAGCTATTCGCCCTACAGCGAAGAGGAACTAATCGATCTGATAGCATACGGGAAATCACTCCTTCCGGTCTATGTCAGGCTCCAGCGCATCCAGCGTGATATCCCGGCGAAACTGATAGTTGCAGGGTCAAAGCACAGTAATTTCCGGCAGCTCGCATCGGACAGGCTGATCGCCAATGGCGGCCGGTGCCGATGCATCCGTTGCCGTGAGATTGGCCGGTTTCCCTCCGGCGAGACACCGGAACTTATTACCGACACGTACGAATGTGCCGGGGGTACTGAACATTTCATATCCTCAGTTGCGGGGGACTCACTTGTCGGCTTTGCGCGGCTCAGGTTCCCTGGAATGGTGTTCCGGGAGGAACTTTGCGAAAGTGCCCTGCTCCGTGAACTCCATGTATACGGGAGCATTGTCCCGATAGGCCATGATCCCTCCGGAGGAGAGCAGCAGCACCGCAGTACCGGGTCCACCCTGCTTTCCGAGGCAGAAGAGATAGCCCGGGGAAGCGGGTACCACAGGATCTCGGTCATGAGCGGGATTGGTGTCAGGCCGTATTACCGGAACCATGGTTATGAGCGGGCAGGCCCATATATGCAGAAGGAACTGTGATGAAAGCGGCAACCCTCGAATTCCTGAGACAGCGGTTCACTGGTTACTACCGCAGGGAGACGATAATTCCACCATCTTCCCTCTCACAGCGGGAGTGGGGTTTCGTACTATTTGACGCGTCAGGGGAAACACGGATGCGGCGCCACATCGGTTTCGGGAGCCGGCAGGAGATGGAGGAGTATGTAAGGTCAATCGTCCCTGCCCACATTTACTATTCGAGTGCGTATTACGAGACTCCCGGTGCACCGACGATGGACGCAAAGCACTGGGCAGGTGCCGACCTGATCTTTGACCTTGATGCAGACCATATCATCAGGGGGGCGTATGACGTCATGCTTGACCGTGTCAGGGAGGAGACCGTTAAACTTCTCGCGATGCTCACCGGGGAGCTTGGCTTTTCAGAGAAACAGATTGAAGTTGTTTTCTCTGGCGGAAGGGGGTACCACATTCATATTAAAGACCTTGCAGTCCGGGGATGGGGCAGCGCCGAACGCCGTGAACTTATCGACTATGTCTGTGGTATAGGGATTGACCCCGGGTATATCCTGGCCGTCCGTTCACCTTCACCCCGCGGATGGCGGCGGCGTTATATAGCTGCAATGTCCGAGTATCTTTCATGGTTACTGGGCCTGCCCGTGGAGGAGGCAATGGCTGAACTCGAGCGGCTGGACGGGGTCGGAGAGGCATCAGCAGAGCGGTTCATCGCGGCAGCCCCGGATATGCTCCGGAAGATCAATGAAGGCATCCCGCTCAACCAGAATGACCGAGTCATCTGGCCGGTCATCCAGGCCCTGACATCAGCACCGGATGGTGCATTTGCCACCCGGCTGAAACAGAAGGCAGCCCTTGCAGATGAACCTGTGACGACCGATGTGAAACGCCTTATACGCCTGCCGACATCACTGCACGGGGGTAGCGGATTCCGGGTAACTCCCCTTTCACCCGGAGATCTCCATGATTTCGACCCGCTTGCCGATGCGGTCGTATTCGGCACAAAGGAAGTAATGGTCGACTGTGCAATAAAGACTTCAATGAAAATTCTCGGGAACACCTACGCGCTGGATAAATCGGCGGTGAAGGTACCTGAGGCCCTTGCGGTGTTCCTTTGCTGCCGTGGGCTGGCAGAGATCTCCGGGGGCGGATAGACCGTGCACCTCGAGGAGCTCCGGACAATTCTTCTTTCAGAGCGTGAGACCGGCAGGCTGACCAGTATCCCGGCTGACATTTTTGAAACAACAAAAAAGGAACTTGAGGAACTGACCTCTG
>JALOPT010000181.1 GCA_025453715.1 Methanoregulaceae archaeon
TATTGAAAGGAACTTGACACGTTCAAGTAACGGGTGCCGGTTATCTGATGCCTCACCAAGTACATGGCGGTTAAACCATATCCAGCTGATTTCCCGGTTGATATACCTGGAGCCCTTTATCACGGTAGTATCTTTCTGATTAACGGGATTATTCTCACCTCTTGGTGACATTAGTTCACACACCCCTGATCTTAATAATTACAAGTCAGACCATGATGATATAATCATATCTTTTAACCAGACGAATGTACCCTTTTTTGAAAAACCAAGGCCCTGCATAGAGCGCCGGCAACGCTCTTCATTGAGGAGTTGAATTTTTTCGGATCATTGATTTTTGATAAAATCAATCTATCTTGCAAGGATTAAAGGCCATGGAAAGAAAAAATGTTTAACTATTCTGATACAATTTCTGTTAGGTGATAATACAATGGGATATTCAGGCGACATTATGCATGATATCGTGCAGAAGGAAATAAAACGCAATTACCCGGCAAGTGAAGGATGGGTAATAACAGGAAGCCCGGAACTGGTCGGAAACAATGAAATTTATACCTTGTCCCGAAGACAGGGTAAAAATCAGGTCGCAACAGTTGGTGCAACCTTTGAACGAGTTATTAGTCCGGAGCTAATGTCGGCACTGGTAACCGGTAAAGAGGCCCCGGCAGCAAAAAAAGGAACATGGCATGCCAGCCTGCTGGTCCCACAGGGAACTGATATTTCTGGCATTCCGGAAGGCATAAAATCTATTTTTATGCGTTCATTCCGCTATGAAGGAAAAGACCTTCTCTGGCTTAAACGCCCGGCCGGAAGCCAGGTCACCACACAATCAACGCAGGCGTCGAGTTGATACGAGGGATCTCTTTATCCCTTTTTTTAACCGGTTTGCCAGGTCTTCGGAATGCGACCCGGCCCAGTACAATTTCCTGCAGTGTACACACCATAAAAATGTAAGTCCTTCCCGCTGTCCCGGTGCATAGCTAGCATTCCGGATTTCAGTAACCTGGGCACGCCTCATTTTTTCATTACATAGTGAACACCGGTTCATCCTGATCCGGGGTTCTACAAGCCCGAGGTCAACAAGGACCTGTAGTTGAGGTAACACGCCGACAGGACTGATGTAAACTGCTTGTTCAGCACCCCTTTTCGCAAGTTCCCGGTCACGGGTAAGGAGGACTCTCCCCTCACGCGATGCTATCCCGAGCAGGAGGCTGTCTTCCCCCTGGTTACCGGGTGGAATACTGTTGGCACTTATCGTATCATATCCCATAAAACGAAGGTACCTGCCAAGTGTGCCAAGCATCCGGTCAATGAGAAACCGGGTCTCATGCCTGTTTTTTTCCGACTTCCGTGACAATTTCTATTCCTTCACCACATTTCCCACACTGGTGGTGGTCAAAATTTTGGATAGTTATTTCATATCCCGCACGTACTATCAATAATTCACCGCAATTAGGGCAATAGGTATTTTCATACAGGTGACCGGGGACATTGCCAAGATAGGGGAACCGGAGACCCAGTTCTTTTGCGCGCCGGTAAATCTTTTCCAGTGTGGCAACCGGCGTGGCGGCGCGGTCTGTCATATGGTAATCAGGATGAAAACGGGTGAAATGGACTGGTGTAGCAGGACCAGGATTGTCGATAACCCATTGAATCAATGCATCAACTTCTTCAGGGCGGTCATTTAACCCTGGTATAATGAGGTTCACAATTTCGACGTGCATCCCAAGTTCCCTTGCAAGAGTGGTCGAGCTGAGTACGGGTTCGAGCCGTCCTCCACAGATTTTCCGGTAAAAGTCATCAGAAAATGACTTGATGTCGACACGGAATGCATTCAGAACAGGAGAGAGATCACGGAGCGCTTCTTCAGTGATATACCCGTTTGTTACGTACACTGTCCCAAGCCCTTTTACTCTTGCATGCAAGGCCATGTCACAGGTATATTCATGCCAGATGGTAGGTTCGTTGTAAGTCCATGCAATACTCCGGCATCCCTGCCGTACTGCATGATCTATGCCTTGGGCAGGGCTGAGTGCAGTCATACGGACCATGTCTCCGGTTGCCCTGGATATATGCCAGTTCTGGCAATGTTCGCAATGAAAATTACAGCCAATCCCCCCAAGGGAATAGCAGCGGGTACCAGGCAGGAAATGGTAGAGCGGTTTTTTTTCTATCGGGTCAATTGCTTCAGAGGTGATAAGCCCATACGTCGTAGAATAGAGTACGCCCTTTTTATTGACACGTACAGAGCAAATCCCTGTTTTCCCTTCGTTGATCATACAACGGTTATTACAGACCGAACACCGTACAGCGAGGCCGGGTAATTTTTCATAGAGGACGGCCTCGTGCATGGGAATTTACATCACTCCCTTACCAGGATTATCAGGGATTTCCTTCCTCCCGGTCTGTATCAGGTCTGTCACCTTTCAACGCCTCCAGTTCCCCCTCGTCAATTTCGAGGACAAATGAGCCGCGGTACCCACATTTCTTGCATCGGTACACCTGTCCGACATAGCCGCCTGCCACTTCGTAGACTTCAGTACTTTGGCATTCAGGGCAACACAGTATCATTGATCCTTCTTCTCTCATGCAATAGCAATAATGACTATTGATCATACCCATCTGGAACTATTTCATGAAACAAAAAATCCAATAGAAAACAATCAGGTTAATATCTCCTTTTTCCCCATCTGTACGAGATGAAATCCCTCGTTATCTCACTTGGAGGTTCTGTCCTTGTACCGAGCCTTTCAGAAAACCGAATTTTGGAGTACGCTGCTGTCCTCAGGCAGGTTTCAGAAAAACACCGGGTTTTTGTTGTAGTAGGTGGCGGGGGGGAAGCGAGGAAGTATATTGATACAATGAGGAGCCTCGGTGTTGATGAGGGCACCTGCGATGAAATCGGTATCCTCGTAACACGCCTTAATGCAGCACTGCTCATCGCAGCACTCGGGGATTCAGCTTACCCCGGTGTCGCAGAAGACCAGACATCGGCGTTGGAATATGCGGTTTCCGGCAGGATCGTCGTCATGGGGGGTATTACACCTGCCCAGACCACCGATGCAGTAGCCGCGGTGCTTGCCGAGCGCACGCGAGCGGATATCCTTGTTAACCTTACCTCAGTGGACGGCATTTATAGCGCGGACCCGAAAACTGATACCAGTGCAACACGGTTTACCCACCTGACCCCTGAAAAGCTTGCACAGGTAGTTGGAGGAAGCAGGTTAAATGCCGGCTCAAATACCGTAATGGATGCAATAGCGGTAAAAATCATCCAGAGGAGCGGTATACCGCTTGTTGTTCTTGACGGCAGAACGCCCCGTAATCTTCCTGATGCAATTATTTCAGGCCGTTTCAATGGGACTATTGTCAGCAGTGATGAAAATGCCCGCTACCTCCCACTCTGATCCTTCCGGAAATTAACCGGTAATTATTTGTACACTCCCGTCACACCTGTAGATCCAGTACCCGGGGTAGTAGGGTAGCCTGGTCCATCCTAGAGCGTTTGGGACGCTTTGACGGCGGTTCGAATCCGCCCTACCCCATTCTTTTTGGATTTTTCTCCTTTCAGGTGACCTATGGACCAAAAAACAGCCACTAAAATCTTTCAGATCCTTGATTCTCTACACCCTGAGGCCAGCACCCATCACAGG
>JALOPT010000030.1 GCA_025453715.1 Methanoregulaceae archaeon
TCATCACGTGACGTCTTTGTATTGCAGCCTTTTTGATGACTTCTACGGCGTGTTCCTGGCCGATTACCTGGTCAATCAGCCTGGCAGGCACTTCTACCTGTGAGGATAACTCTGTCTTCAGTTCTACGGCAGGGTTGCTGTCATGCGTCTCTGCTTCGATATTTGTTGTTTCCATCGTCAGATTTACCTCTTTCTCACGCGTAAGTACTGGTATAATTATTTCATGCTAGTTTAAGTACTTTCAGCATGAGGTAGCATGGGATGAAGATTATCAGTACGGAGTATTCGCAGATTCTTGGTGCAAGGATCTCACAACGGCTTGGTATAGGCCTTGTGGACGTAAAGTTCTCGAAATTTCCTGACGGTGAATTATATCTGAGGACAGGGGCACTCGATGAAGAGATGGTAATTGTTGGTTCCGTTACCGGGAGTGATGCACTCGTCCAGCTGCTCCTTCTCATCGACGCATGCAGCGATTCGGTGAACCGGCTCGTAATTCCTTACATGGGGTATGCCCGCCAGGACAAACAATTCAAGACCGGTGAACCATTAAGTGCCCGTGCAATAGCCAAGGCTGTCGCAAACAGTGTCAGCTGTATCTGCACGGTGAACATCCATGATGAAGATGTCCTCAGGCATTTCGGCCTCCCCACAGTCAATATCTCGCTCGGAAAAGACATTGGGGCCCACCTTAAGTCAGGATTTAACAACCCCTTAATCCTTGCACCCGATGATGGTGCACGGTATTTTGCCGAGCAGATTGCAGAATCCGGTGACTGGGAATTTGACCAGCTGGATAAAACCCGGATATCAGGGGAATCGGTCAGGATGGACCCGAAAACTCTCCGGACCACTGGGAGGGACGTGGTAATTGTTGATGATATTATCTCAACGGGAGGGACTATTGCTGCCGCTGCCGGTATGTTATATGAGCAGGGTGCAAAAAGTGTGCATGCAGCCTGCGTACATGGTGTGTTTACCGGTGGGGCTTATACCCACCTGGCAGCTGCTGGGATAAAATCGGTAATCTGCAGCGATACTATAGAGAGGGCATGTAGTGAAGTATCAGCTGCAGGAATTGTATCAAAGGCATTATCGGAATGTTAACAATAGACGGGTCAGTCCTTGAAGGCGGAGGCCAGGTTGTCCGTACTGCAGTTGCACTTTCCGCAATCACCGGGACACCTGTCACCATTCATACCATAAGGGCCGGAAGAGAGAAGCCTGGCCTGAAAGCACAGCATATTGCCGCTATACAGGCAGTTGCGAAAATATGCCATGCCCGCTGTAAGGGTCTCATCCCCGGAAGCGACCGGGTTATTTTCATACCGGGAGATCCTGTCCGGGAGGATATCCGGATCGATATTGGTACGGCAGGGAGTATCTCTCTCGTCATCCAGGCGTGGCTGCCGGTGGCCCTCCATGTCGGAGGGTCTGTAACGGTTTCCGGAGGTACAGAAGTCCAGAACAGCCCGACGATTGATTATGCAGAACACCTTCACCTGAATTTCCTTAGACAGCACGGGGCCGATCTGACTATGACTGTGATGGAGAGGGGGTATTATCCGGAAGGTGGTGGACAGGTCCGGTTGGAAGTACATAAACCTGTTGACATAGGGCCCTTTAACCCTGTAACACGAGAAAATCCACGCATTGAACTTTTCTCCTGCTCATCTCATCTTCCTTCCCATGTTGCAGAACGCCAGGCAGAATCCGCGAGGATCCACCTTGGAGATACCGGAAAGATGGTGACAATTCATAAGGATACCAGGCAGGGACCAGGGGCAGGGAGTTCAATCACCGTTATATGCGGCTGGAAAGGGTCATCTGCCATAGGCAGGAGAGGTTTACCTGCGGAAACAGTCGGAAAAACTGCAGCCGTCGGACTATTGGACGAACTGAAAAAAATGGGGGCAATTGACCTGCACCTTGCCGATCAGCTTCTCATTTATCTCGCCCAGTACGGGGGGGCCTTCACTGCCACAGAATGCACCCTCCACTCCCGTACCGTATGTTTGCTCCTCGGCATGTTCGGGTTCCATGTGAAGGTCCGGCAAAATAAGGGGGCTGTTTTCTGCACATGATTGCCATCCTGGATTCTTCAGTATTTTTTTCCGATTTTCCGGTTGAGTTCCCCGCATTTACTACACATTCCGTTATTGCCGAACTCATTGACCTGCGTTCAAAATGCCGCTACGAGGTGTTCCTTGCATCAGGTCTTATCGTGAAACAACCGGGGCAGGAGGCACTCGGGCATGTACATGAGGCGGCGGGCCGGACAGGTGATGTATCAGTCCTGTCACCGGCTGACTTTGACCTGCTGTCCCTGGCCCTGGAATTAAACGGTACAATTATCACTGATGATTTTGCGGTACAGAATGTTGCCCGGAAGCTTGGCATTACAATCATGCCAATACACCAGAGGTCTGCGCGAGCGAGAGTCTGGAAATTCCGGTGCTCAGGATGCGGGCGTTATTTCCCTAAGACTGGTGAATGTCCTGTCTGCGGCTCACTCATCAAAAGAAAACTTAAATAGATAGCTGGTTACCTCTGTTCATGTCATCCCTCGATGAGCTGATCAGAAAGGCGAAAGAACTCCTCTCTGAAGGTCACAGTCCAGGCCAGATCGCTGATGAGCTTTCACTCTCAATGGAGACCGTCACCTGGCTCCTCACCCAGGCAAAAGGTGCAGAAATACCAAAAGATGTACATATTGACTGGACCAGTGTCAGCGGGGAAGCGTCACTCCTGACAGCGATATCAGGCATGCTTCTTACCCGGCTCCAGTGCGCCCATGGCATTTCATCAGCCTGTTCATGCGAAGCTGATGAGAAGCCGGCAGTGATCGTTGGGATAGCATTGTCAGGAATTCCCCTTGCCACCCTGATGGCGGCATCACTGGATGCGAAACTCGCTATTTACCATCCTGCAAAACAGAGCTCGAGCGAAAAACCGGTCGGGTCCATGAGCGGCAATTTTGCAACTGTCAAAGGGGAGTCATGCATCATCGTTGATGATGTCATCACTTCCGGAAATACCATGAGGGAGATGGTCAAATACTTGAGAAAACATGGGTCAACCCCGACCGCAATCCTTGTAATATTTGACAAGCGCGGTATCAGTGACATCGACGGGGTCCCGGTGTATAGTCTCTTCAAAATCTCACGTATTGACTGACAGGGGATCAAACCGGATCCCCATATAGAATACCTTATATAGAAGTTCAATTCCATCTTTTTACCACATTGGAGGGTTCACTATGTTAGCCGGACAACAGGTTATAATTCTTAGACAAGATGTAGAGCGAAATCGAGGCCAGGAGGCCCAGCGCTCCAATATCGTCGCAGCAAAGGCCATTGCAGGAGCCGTAAGGACAACACTCGGCCCACGTGGAATGGACAAAATGCTGGTCAGTTCTACAGGCGATGTGGTGATCACAAACGATGGCGCCACTATCCTGCAGGAGATCTCAGTGCAGCACCCGGGTGCCAAGATGGTCATCGAGGTTGCAAAGGCACAGGACGACGAGGTAGGGGACGGGACAACAACTGCCGTTATCCTTGTCGGTGCACTGATGGAGCAGGCAGAAATGATGCTTGCCAAGAAAATCCACCCGACTGTCATTGCTCAGGGTTACCGGTTAGGGATGGAAAAGGCACTTGAAATCTTAAAAGACCTCTCAGTCAAGGTCGACTCCTTTGACCGGAAGACTCTGCTAAAGATCGCCGATACTGCCATGACAGGGAAATCCATCGAGTCAGTCAAGGGTAAACTTGACGGTATTGTTGTTGATGCGGTCATGGCAATCGCAGAAAAATCAGGCGATAAAGTGCTGGCCGATGAAGATAATGTCATGATCAAGAAGCAGAAAGGCGCAAGCATGGATGATGCCGAACTGATCAAAGGTATTGTTATTGATAAGAAGCGTGTAAACGAGGCAATGCCAAAGCGTATCAAGAAGGCAAAGGTCGCCCTTGTTGCCAGTCCTTTTGAAATAAAAAAGACACAGGTCAAGTCCAAGATCAAGATCACTTCCAGCGAGCAGATAGATGCATTCGGTCTCCAGGAACGCGAAACACTGAAGAAACTTTCCGATGCTGTCATTGAGAGCGGGGCCAATGTACTCCTCTGCCAGAAAGGGATCGCAGACCCGATCCAGTTCTACCTTGCAAAGGCAGGTATCCTCGCAGTCGAAGATGTAGCTGAAAACGACATGAAAAATGCAGCGAGGGCTCTTGGGGCATCAGTCGTCAACAAGGCAGAAGACCTTACCCCGGGTGTGCTCGGCGCGGCAGAACTTGTTGAAGAATCAGACGATATCGATATCATCAGGATCGAAGGGTGCAAGAACCCGAAGACTACAACCATTCTTCTCAGGGGAACGACAGACTACCTCCTTGATGAGCTCGAACGGGCAGTCGTTGATGGTACCCGTGTCGTAATGGACACCATGGAGGACGGGAGCTTTGTTGTAGGGGGAGGAGCTGTCGAGACAGAACTCGTCATGAGGATCCACGATTATGCATCAACCATCGGGGGACGTGTCCAGCTTGCAATTGAGGCATATGCAGCCTCCTTTGAAGTGATCCCACTTACACTCGCAGAGAATTCCGGATATAACATGATTGACAAACTTGTCAACCTGAAAAATGCCCATGCAAAAGGGCAGAAAAATGCAGGTCTCAATGTTTATAACGGCCAGATTATCGATATGTTGAAAGAGGGGGTCATAGAACCTGCAAGGTCAAAACGCCAGTCAATCCAGAGCTCGGCAGAATCAGCAATCATGCTCATACGGGTGGATGACATGATGATTACCCAGAACCGGGCACCCGGCGGCGGAATGCATTAAGGCAAAAAAGTCTGAGGTTTAACCCTCTCTTTTAATTTTATTATTTATTCCAGCAATCTTCGCATTCCGATATACTTATACGAAATCCAGTAAAAAATATCACTCCTGTTATGCCGAGGTAGTCTAGTCCGGGAAGGCGGTAGCCTCGAAAGCTACTGGCGCCCTGCGCCTCGGGAGTTCAAATCTCCCCCTCGGCGCTTTGATCCTTAACACTGATCCCCACAAAATAGCGGGCATTCCATCACGCAAAGGCTGCAGCGTATCGTTGCCATCCTGGCAATCCATGGTGCAAGCGGGGCTGCACATTTCAGCAACACCTGCCGTCCCAGCATCCACTTTAAAAGCGGCACAAGAGGAGGAGCGATCCAGGCCCTCACAGTCCGGCACCTGAACGCATCAACACCATCCGGCCCGAACGCACCACCCGGGCATACGTTGATACACCGTTCACATCCGGTGCAAAGCCCTGGGTCAGGATTACCTGTTCTGTCCGATGTTCCATTGCCTTGATCTTGTTCAGAAACCGGTCGGCTGGTTACGACACCACTTAACAGCAATCTTGGGCCATATCGTGTGGAGAGAAGTACGGAGCTTTTTCCGATCGATCCCAACCCACCGGCTTGTGCAATATTCTTCAACCGGACGACTCCCTGCACCCGCCCATCCTGTATCCGGACAGGCAGGTAGAGCGGGATGGAAAGGGCCGGTATGTGATCCATATTAAGGAGCCGGGCGAGCCGTTTAGCAGAATTATCCAGTTCCCCGGCAATGCGAAGCATCACCCGGGTCTGCTCTCGTGGTGTCATCCGGTAAGCCTGGACGGGAACCTCCTTTCCGAACACGATAACCGACCGGGCTGAAGATAACATCTGCTCCGCATCAATCCGGTCTGCATCCGGAAGACTCGCAACGCAGACTTCAGAAAAAACGTCTATTCCTTCCTCAATAAAAAAAGCCCTGATATCCAATCCCATTACACCTATTACCCATTTGATGGGTCCCCTATTCAGATTATCCCCTGTAAAGGAATAAGCAATAGCCTTTCCATTGTCAGAAGAACATCTTTACTGAAGTGTCTACCTGTTTTTCCGGAATCAGTTCCATACCAGGCTGTTTGAATATAATTTCACAACAGAGTTACATTTTTTTGGGGGATTAATTTTTTATAATTGTTATTACAACGCTAAGTCAGATGTTATTCCGGCATCTTACCAGGCCCATAAACACTCGTACGGTACGGGAAGTACTTGGTAAGCGGCTGCTGTTTTTCGTACATTAACAGATAAATTAGCAACCAGATCCTGAACCTCTCCAGTCAGGATCTCAAAAAATCCGAACTTACCAGATAAAATTTAACACCATTTGCATTCGCAATCACGAGGTGAATCATGGTTTCAAAATCAAATGAAAGTAACAATGAATGGTTCAGCCAGTTTGCAGGGACTTCGCTTATCTATCATATCATGGAAGACGCCATGAACGGAAAAGACAGGGAAAACAGGATACGGGCATTAAAATCGCTGGGAGACCGTGGAGACCCGCGGGCTGTGGTAACCATTATGGATTGCTGTGAGGACCAGGACCCGGAGATCAGGGTTCAGGCAATTGACGCCCTTGCACGGTTAAAAAGCGGAAGATCGGTCCCCACGCTGATCAAACACCTGGATAATGAAAATGAGCTGCCCCTGACTCGTCAGAAAGCGGCGCTGGCGCTCGCATCCATCCATAGCCACATTGCTATCGAATGCCTGATGGACCATGTAAATAATGAAGATGAGGACCCGGCGTTACGGGAATACATCGCCATGCTTATAGGATGATGAGAACGACAGTTGGATAAAAAGGAAAAATATGAAGTTTATGCTGAATCATACATTGGAAGAGCAGAAAATATGGATGAAAGAACGGGAACAATAATTATAATCGGTTCAATAAGGTCCGTAAAAAGAAATCCAGCCATTCATTTCGAAGCCCGGACAAATAAAATGTAATACAAGGCAGTAATGGATGCGAGGATAATACGACTTGTCCGCGGAAAAAATGATTTCCCAGGTATCTCATTAAAATTGATTCATATTTTTTAGGCTTCGGATACCTCTTCAATTAATAAAAAATACAGAGCCTGATTTTGCAAAATAACACCCGAATTCAAACGAATAGTTTTTTTCCTTTGCAGGCTCACCAGATACTACTTGTCACAGTAACACTGGCAGCTAAATTCCCGTGGGAGTACCGGTATATGGCAAAAATACTCATTATTGACGATTCAGCATTCCAGCGAAAAATTCTTTCAGGTACCCTGACAGGACTTGGATATGAGGTAATTACGGCAGATAACGGTCAACAGGGAATTGAGCGTGCACTCGTTGAGAATCCTGATGTCCTGATCACCGATCTGCTCATGCCGGAATATGACGGTTTCTGGGTATTAGAGCAATGTAGGGCAAGGAAAATCAATATACCCGTGATCATTGTCACCTCCGATATCCAGTTGACAACCAGGGAAAAATGCCATAAAATGGGTGCAATGGCTTTCCTCAATAAACCGGTAAAACAAGAAGAGATCAAAGCCGCAATAGATACCGTGCTTGCATCTGGAGTACGATGAAGACCATCGATGCTGCCACAATTGATGCTATTGGAGAAATCGTCAATATCGGTGTTGGCAGGGCCGCAGGGCAACTCAACCAGATGACCGGATCCCATATCCGTCTCCAGGTCCCTTCTATTCATCTGATACCCTTCAATGAACTCACTTCGTTAAAAAAGAGTATCTTCTCAGGAGATGTGCTTTGTGCGGTCCTTCTCTGTTTTAAGGGGTCGTTTTCAGGAATTACTGCTGTTGTATTCCCTCCCGAGAGCGCCGCTGCGCTCGTTATGCTGTTGACCGGAGAAAAGGAGGACAGCCCGGACCTCGACCCGATGAGGATTGAAGCCCTGAAAGAAGTAGGGAATATTATTATCAATGCGGTGATGGGTTCAATCGCCAACGTGCTTTCAGAACATTTCACCTATTCAATTCCGGCATACTACGAAGGACCCATTTCCGATGTTGCCGAATTACAGAATAAACAGGTGAATGAAGAATATGTACTGATGGCACGGACCAATTTCCTGATAGAAGCACTTAACATCGAAGGGGATATCCTTCTAATTCTTGAAATCGGGTCCCTTGAAAACCTCGTCCTGAGTATAAAGAAGGCTTATGAACGATAAGGTGGCAGGATGAAACAACCTTGCGCGGGTAACGAAACATTCAGAATGTTCGACCTCACCCCGAACGGCGTAATTGTGTTGAGCCCCGACTATACCGTGCTTTTCTGGAACACCTGTATGTCAGAATGGACAGGCATCAAACCGGAACAGATAGAAGGTACGAACCTGATTGAACGGTACCCGACACTCAATGATCCATCTGTTCTCACCAGGATCGCCCAGCTTTTTGAGGGCGGGCCGGCAGTACTTTTTTCACCCTCGTTTCATCCCCATTTAATCCCCTGTTCACTACCAAACGGTAACCTCCGTGCCCAGAAAATGTCCTTTATACCAATGAATTATAATAATGGAATATATGCACTTGTTTTCGTGGAGGATGTCTCCGACCTTACCAACCAGGTGAAAGCATACAGGGAAATGAAAAAAATTGCTGAACGGCAACTTGAAGAGATTAAAAAGGCACAGAATGCGATTTACCTGACAAATAAAAAGCTAAACCTGCTCAATAGTATCACACGACACGATATAATGAATAAACTGACCGTGCTAATCGGATACCTTGAACTTAGCAGGGACAGGGAGCAAAAGGACCCCGAACTCGCTCAGTACCTGGAACATGAAATTGATGCAGCAGAGGCAATTAAGGATCAAATTCAGTTTACACGATTTTACCAGGATATCGGGGTAAAGTCCGCTATCTGGCAGGACCTGTCAGGTACCATCCGGACCGCTATAATTTCACTGGATATGCGTGGGATTGCAATAAAAATTGACCTGCCGGAAATTGAAATCTTCGCCGACCCGCTTCTCCAGAAGGTATTTTATAACCTTGTTGACAACAGCCTCCAGCATGGTGAGACCATTACCCGGGTATGCTTTTCCTGCACCGAGGGTCCAGCGGGGCTTTTCCTCACCTATGAGGATAATGGTATTGGTGTCCCGGTTGAAGTCAAAGAAAAGATTTTCCGGCATGAATTTTTCAGGCATACGGGATTTGGACTATTCCTTAGCCGCGAGATCCTCGCCATCACTCATCTTTCAATATGTGAAAACGGTATCCCGGGGCAGGGTGCACGATTTGAGATTACTGTGCCAACCGGTATGTACAGGTTCAGAGGGTAACGGAGGGGAGTGCATATATTCAGCTTCCTTGTCAGGGGATCATTTTCTTGAACAGAGGATACCAGACGGCCAATACCTATAGAATATAACTTGCTTCAGGACTTTATCATGGATGGATTGCCGATTTAGATTGCCGGGTGAAATATTCACAGCCCGTTGCAGGGGGACTGCCTTTTTCACCGGGCCATTCACCGCTGCCAACACGTTCCAATTACAAACAATAACATAACAGAGGGGCACATACCCATTATTAATCCGTTGTGGTGATTGTTGTTTCACTCATCCCCATCCCTTACCAGATAATCGCGTTGACCCAGGAAAGAAACAGCCTTTTTGAGTACCCACCCGACCGTCTTGCTGCCATCATCAGGGAAATCGGATTTACCTGCACGAGCTGTGCACGTTGCTGTACCCGGGAGTTCAATGGACACGTTTTTTTACTTGATCATGATGTATCCGTGGTTAAAACGATCGATCCCGGAGCCCTGGAACCAGCCCCGTATCCGGAGTTCTGTGACCAGAACGGGATATTTTATGTGTCTGGCTATGCGTTGCGTGCGAAAGGTGACGTCCCCGGGTCCTGCTACTTTCTGGAAAGCGGCCGGTGCCGGATATACGATAACCGGTTCTCAATCTGCAGGGTCTATCCCTACATGCTCCACCGCGAGCCGGATGAAAGAGGAAGAATCGACTGGAGACAGCTATCGGGACTGAACCAACATGGGGAGTATCATCATGATATTTCAATCGAGGAATCCAACACCATCGCTATTAAGGTAAAAGAGTACGAAAATGCCATCCTCACACAGGAGATCTCGTTCCTGGAATTCATCCGGGATTATTTTGCTAAACACAATCTGAAACATGTACAGAAAGTGTACGACGACAGGATGAGGCGGTTCTTAAAGGGAGAGACCATTACTGTTATGGTGTATTGTGCAGGCCAACTGGAAAAAAACCAGGTGAAAAAATCAATGCAACAACCCCTGTAGAATATTCACCTGTAGGTTTCATGGCAACCCATAGATAAATGCCCGGGGGATATGCGGGGCAGGAGAACATCATCAGGGAAGATGCCAGGAGGCAGGACTCCATTCAATCGTACCTGACTTTAGATTCCAGGAGTTATACTAGTAGCCCGGGGTGAAACCCCATCTGTTCAGCGTAATTCTTCTTTTTTTATAAGCAGGGTTTTTTTTAAGCCGGATTTTAATAAAAAAATGTCAGCAGGGTAAAAAAATAGTTATTTGGGTTCTGTAGAAATCCTCTTAAATCTATCTTGCAGATTTGGAATTCCAAAAGTTAGTTACGTTCCCGGGTCTCCGCCCCGCCGCATTGGCGACCCCGGTTGGGATAAGGAATGATCTCCAAATCTCTGAAATGTCCTTGAATGTCCCAATTGAACCCTGCCAATAAATATCTTATCGGGGGTGGGGCAGGGAAGGGGTGAAACCCCCTCCTGTCTACTTATCTCCTATTTTTTAATATGCAGGGTTTCTAAAGAGCAGTTATTTGTTATTTCCATTCACAACTCTGCCTCGTCAATCTCATTATCAGCACCCGGGACTAACGTAAATTCCCAATCATCTTCATCGAATTCCAGTGTCCCTTCCCCATTACACTGCGGGCACGGTACTGTAGGACTTTCACCGCACTCAGCAGCTCCCAACGCTTCATCCGCTTCTGATTCCAGTCTTTCAGCCTTCGCATGAACATGGAAATGTCGCCTGGCCTCATCGGATTTAAGCGCCTTACAAATCTCGAAATGCTCATTCAAAATAATGCCTTTCCCTTTACAACGCCGGCATGTGAGTATGATTGTCATGTAACTGGTCTTAAGTAAATTATACTTATGATTATTCAATATTCCCGGTCTTTTTCTGGTTTAAACACAGACACGTTGAGCGGGACATGATGTGCCAGAATAGCAATACTGTCATGAAGCTGTGCAACAGGGAAACCTGTTATACGATCTGGACAGAAAAAATTGTATGAAAATTAAGTCCTCAATTGTAATATTCTTTACACTTGCCATCCTGCTGCTTTCTGCGGGGTGTACGCAGGCACCAGCACTACCCCAAGCTACAACCATTGCGACAGGTCCTGATACAGGGGTTCCAACTACCCGGTCAACCGCAATCCCGACAAAAGTAATTGTGACCACATCAACTCCCGGTGTTGTTCAGACCCTGCCAGAAGAATATGCTGTCGAAGTCCAGGTCGCAAGCAACGGGGTCTCAGTTGACCCGAAAATGATAACCACCTTCCGGGGAGGGAGGGGCATTAACTTTGTTACTCAGGTCGAAGTGGTAAACACCCGGGGAGATGGAATAACCGAAAATGCCGTAAAGAGTCACCCGAATGTTGGCGACACTATTGAATTAACATCATCGGGTGGGGATAATGACCGGATTTCCGTATATGTGACAATTTCCAACGGCCAGAGGTACCTGATTTTTGACCGGGTCGTTTCTTTCAAACAAAGGGGTTGACTAATCAGGTAAATTTTTTTTATCTATTCCTGTCATCCCGGTTGTGCCAGAGAACGCAGATTGTACCTGTAAATGTAAGCGGTGCAGGCGTCCTTTATTGATATTTGGCTTCTACTTGTATTCCCTTTTTGTATAGCTGTGCTTATCGGATGAACCCCCATGGGCAACAATGTAGAGCCATTCATACAGGGATTTAAGTGTCCCGTATTGCTGGTAGCGCCGCATCGAGAATCCTACCCTGACCCGGTTGGAGAATTTTACTTTCCCAAGTTTTCTCATTCGCCGGGCAATTTCAAGATCGTCTCCGGCATCAACAGTCCGGTACATACCGGCCTTTATGAAGGCCTCCCGATCAAACGCGGTATTACACCCGAGTGTATAATACAGGGCACCCGTATAATACCCGATCCGTGCAAATGCATTCGCGAAGAATAGAGACATCCGGTTCTTGAAACCTTCTTCAATCGGATCGACCGGGCCGTACAACTGGACGATCGGTTGTTTTGCAAACTCGGATTTTATATTTTCCAGCCAGTCTGCAGGTAGTACACAATCGGCGTCGGTCGTAACAATAATGTCACCCCCTGACCTCATCACACCGTCATTCCTTGCTCCACCTACCTTGCTGCTTGTCTGGATAAAAACAAGGTCTGCATAACGCTCCGCAATTTCCCTTGTTTTATCTTTTGAATTGCCATCAACGACGATTATCTCGTA
>JALOPT010000031.1 GCA_025453715.1 Methanoregulaceae archaeon
TTGTTGTGCCTGCTGCATGGTGAGTTGCTTCAAAATGGCTTGCTGCTTAGCCTGTAAGTTGATCTGCACAAATCGTGATTAAATAATTTGACTACGCGGTGCACTGATGCACCGGGATCACGATATCAATGCACAGTTTTTATTAAGATGCACCACTAATTGTTCAGAAGGTGCACCATACAAAGATTGCACCCTGAACAGGCTGTAAATATTAGTTCAGGCTCATTATGATGCCGGCAGGCGATCTCAGGTCCCGTAAAAAAGTACCTGTATAACCTCACTGATGTTTAAGAGGCACCCTTTGCTGACAGCCTGGTTACCAGGAGAGGATACTTTTGACTGAAACCAAAGAAATAGGAAGGAACGATATTTTCCTGACCGATAATACTGCAAACCCGGCACCACTCGGGCTCTGTGCATTTGGTATGACAACATTGTTATTGAGCATTCATAATTTAGGTATAACAACATTGTCAAGCCCGATTCTCGCCATGACTATTTTTTATGGTGGCCTTGCACAGGTCATTGCCGGTATCATGGAGTGGAAAAAGAATAATACATTCGGACTTGTTACATTCGGAAGTTTCGGATTTTTCTGGATCTCGTTTGCATCAATCCTCATGCTCCCTGCACTTGGTCTTTCCAAGGCCCCTAATCCGGTGGAACTGGCAATGTTTCTGAGTGTCTGGGGTATCTTTGCATTCGGGCTCTTTATCTGTACATTAAAAATGCACAAGATCCTGATGGTCACGCTCCTGACAGTGGTGCTGCTGGTAATCCTCCTCGTAGCAGCGCAGTTGACCGGAAGTGCACTAATCCTCCAGCTTGGTGGTGTAATGGGTATCATCGCCGGAGGTCTTGCACTTTATATTGGAATTGGTCAGCTTGTCAATGAGATTCATGGGACCAAAGTGTTCCCGGTCTAATTTTTTTTTACCGGTTATTGATGGTTTTACTAACGCAACGAAAAATCACCATCATTTCTCATTAAACGTCTGTCTGCTCGTCGCAGACGACCAGAGATTTCTTACCCTTTTCGGGGATTTTAACGGTTTTCAAATCAACGGTATTAAAACCGAACATCACTCTCTCCGGATTATATCCTGGCGTCGTTTTCCATTTCACTGATAAGATCCCCAAGCTTCCTGAAATCTTCCTTCAGGTGTTCCCGGCTCAGCGGGTTATGAAGTGTTGCAGCTGGGTGCAGGGAAGGTATTATTTTTTGGGGAAACCCGAATGGTTCCCCTTCAAACACGGTCCCTGATATATCGGTGATCTTTACAAACTCCACCCCTATTCTTCTTAACAGGTAGCGTGTCGCATGCCTGCCAAGCGGGACAAGTAAAGGAGGCCGGATTGTTGCAATCTGCTGTTCCAGCCATGGGGTACAGGCTGTGATTTCATCGGGATCCGGGTCCCGGTTACCAGGCGGGCGGTGCTTCACAATATTTGCGATAAAAACGTCCTCACGTGAGAGCCCTATCCCGGCAAGAAGTGAATCAAGGACCTTACCGGCCCTGCCTACAAATGGCCTTCCGAGTGAGTCCTCCTGTTCTCCGGGAGCTTCACCGATAAACATCACCCTGGCATTCATATTACCCTCACCTGGAACGCCCTGCTTTGCCCCATCCCAAAGCGTGCAGCGGCGGCATTTCGTGATCTGGCTGGATAGCCGGTCAAGAATCACACCGGCTGGTTCATCGGGGACCATATTTTCATTTGATGAAAGGGGACTCGAGAATAAAAAAGATAGTGGTCCTCTGCATGGCAGAAACAGCAATCCCGGAATATTCGTCCTGTGGGCATCCACAGGATAAATAATTAATAAACCGGTGGTAAAAATACTAGGTATGCGCCGATTCCTGCATATCAAACGCCGTATAGTTTTAATCCTTGTAATTTCGCTGATAATTATCCCGTTACTTGTTTCCGCTTCGGGCGAAAACCAGGGGGATGATGCAACCACCCTCACGACAAAAGGATTTGACCTGTATAAGGTGGCCCGTTTCCAGGATGCACTAATTTCCTTTGAAAAGGCGATCGCCCTTGATCCCTATTCCTCATTGTCATGGTATGGGAAAGGACTGACGAGTGCAGCATTAAATGATAAAGAAGGGGCAATACAGGCACTCGATCGCGCAACAGAACTCAGCCCGAAAGATGAACAGGCGTGGTTAAAAAAGGGTGAGGTGTACATCTCCATGAACCGGAATGACCTTGCCATTACGGCGTATAAAAGGGCCCTTCTTATCAATCCGAATAATAAAGAAGCAAAAAGGAACCTGGAGTTACTTGGCGTACAGGCAACACCAACCACGGCTGATTACAGTCAATATTCATCACCGGGACAGGCAACACCAACACCTGCAAAAATTATACCCTTTGCTCAGTCAGCCGGAATAATTCTTGGAATTGGTATAGTCCTTATTTTATTCAGTTATACCAGAAAGAAGCATTAATGCAAAGAAACGGAAAATAGGACAGCGGCCGATCGTTTTTGTTTCAACAACAGGATTCCACTGCCATTATTTCGGATATAGCTAGCGCTCCCGGTGCTATCCCGGGACCACCGAACCCTGTCAAGTCCCCTACCGGGAAATTTTAATAATTACCGGAATGCTAGGTAGAGGAAATAAATTCCGATAATTATATTATTATCCCAATAATCCGGTCAAAAACCTCACCGCTCAGCCGGGTTACAGATTTAATTTTCTGCCCGAACGCTCCGCCAATTGTACTGATAAGAATGAGGGGGATGCAGAGGCCAATCCCGTAAATTAACATGGTGAAGAAGCCCTGCACGGCGGTCTGGTACAGGGCAATATAGGTCAGAACGATGATAAGCATCGGGGCACCGCGTCCAATCGTTATAGCCCCGAATGAAAGTCCAAGGAGAAAGGTACCGGTGAGGGTATAGGAAACAGGGGCCCTTAAAAATGAAAATATCTTCCGGATTGGAGGTTTGTACAGGTGCAGGAGCTGGACACCCATGAGAATCATAAGTGCACCGCCAACAGACCAGGCCAGCGTGCTGTCAAGAAACAACAGGTAATTCCCGATTACCCCTGCAATTATACCAAGGGGTACTAGTACCAAAATTGTACCGGCTGAAAATGCCAGGACCAGCTGGAAAACTGCTCCGGGTGAAAGCTCTGTTTTACCATCAGGTACCCTATCAGCCCCATACAAAGGACGCTGTTACAGGGACATATGCCTGCGATCAGGCCGAAGATGAATATCCCAGGGATTGAGGCGTCCAATACGGGCATTTTATTATCCCCATTGCTTTCACGGGTATAAGCTTGTATCTTCCATGGTCTGACCTGCTACAAGCGTACAAACCTGCGGTAGAATAATCCTGAACCGGAAAATGGTCCCGGTTTTCCCGAACCCCCCGGCATGACCTCCGCATCATCTTCTTATAATTCACGTATTCTTTTTTTGTGTTCTCCGATCCGGGTTACCAGAGCTATTTTACCCCATATGCAGTGAAGCCAGCAAAATTACGAGATTTTGCCTCCATTCCATGATCAGCGCAGGGTAATTTTAATACTTTTATGTATCAGTAAATCCCATTTTACTCAACAATTATTAATGGCAGAGGAAGGCAGGGTCATATGGACGAAATAAAAATTCTCATTGTGGATGATGAGGAAAATATCCTGACTATTTTCCGGCTTCTGCTGGAGAACAAAGGATACAGAGTTGATATTGCTTCCACTGCGGAAGAAGCCCTTATAAAAGTCAGATCTCAAAAGTACAATCTCTGCCTTCTTGATCTAAACCTTCCCGATATGCATGGGATTGAACTGCTCAGGCAGATACACCAAATCGATCCCGGGATGAAAAAACTTATGGTGACGGGAGAAAGTCCAGGTGCTGATACACAGACGGCGCGAAATAACGGTGCCGACGGTATTATTTTAAAACCTGTCAACAGGGTTGCACTGATCACTGCTGTAGAAACTGCATTACAGTCAGGGTAATGCCGTTTTATCCCGGTTTTTAATCAGGACCTCCGTTTTTTTACTAGCAGGACCACTGATGCCAGGTGAGGAGTATATGATTTCTGTCCTCCATGTCGATAATGAACCGACTCTCCTTACAATTTCAAGGATTTTCATTGAACATGACACAGAATGCAGGGTCACAACCTGTGAAAAAGTTGCAGATGCCCTGGTTCTGCTGAAATAAGAATAAATTGACATAATTATCTCTGACTATGAAAGCCGGTAACGAACGGAATAAATTTTCTGAAAAAGGTCCGGTAGAGCCCAGTCTATACCCGTTTACATGGATTACAATTGCAGAGAAAGGAAGGTGGGGGGGCAAGGTTTGAGATAAGGGTGCCGAAGGAGTAGTACCATTTTCTTGCGTCCTCTTTTTGATCAAATTAAGAACAGAAGCAATGGTTCAATCACGTCCTTAACGGGTTACGATTGAAAAAGGGAATGCCCAATGCAGGAATTACACCTGGTAAAAAATGAGAGTTAATAGCGAGGCATTGGTGATGAAGGGTTTCTTGTATAGACCAGGTTACTGTTCAGATTGTCAGTAAGGGTCAGTTCGCCATTTGAATTTACGACGTAGCTCGTGGTCTTCTGAAGGATCTGGAAATAGGTTTCTTCCGTGTTTACGCTATCTGTACAGTATTTATTTGTAGATGCAACAGGGCCGATTGTCATGCCCATACCGTTGTACAATTGCTGGCCGCTAAGCGTGTACTGGGCTTTATAATTATTACAGCCTGTTGAGCCCTGAAAATTGCCTGCATTATCAAAAATAATATTAATCTGCATATTCGTCATCAATACCGGCGCAGAGCCCCCCTGTTCCCCAATCTGCTTGAGGAACCAGTTCCCCTGCAGTAACGGGTCTTTTACCTGTGCAGGGGCTGAAGCCGGGACAGCTGTCGGGCTTGACGTCACAAACGGGGTTGAAACAGCTGTTACGGGAGCTGATGGCGGCTGTGTTGTACATCCGGCGATAAGCAGTGCCAGACCCAGGCATATGATAATTCCGGCAGGTAAAATTCCTTTCATGGAGCGTTATTGGAATGCTCTACAATTAAAATATTTTTTTTATTTGTCCACGATTGCGGATAAATCCGCGGAGATTGATATCAGGTTTACCTGCGATACTATTGCCCGGTCGAAATAACAGTAATTCTGACTGAATACCAAAGGGAATCTAAAAGATTATAATAACCGGAGTTTCTGGCCAAAAACAGGAAGAAAATCCTTTTTACGTGACATTACACCATCAAGCCTGACGGGCTGTACCATGTACTCAAGACCGAGGAGGGTGTTTTTATCCCCTGCAGCCAGGAGATAACTGGTATTTCCCATCACGTTGGTGAAAAGGACGAGGTACAGGTGAACACCAAATTCTTTCCTGAGGATTTCCAGTTCATTCCTTACCTCGTCAGCCCGGGAAAGTGCATAATCATCTGACGCGGTCATCACCTGCGCAATAATTACGTCCCGGCCAAAAAGAGAATAATGTTTAATATCTGCCGTAAGGATGTCACGGGGCGCTGTATGAACAAGGTCCATACCCTGCTTTATGAGTGTAGTCCCAAATTCAGCAGGATCGAGCCCGGTTATGCCAGCAAGGAAAGAAACTGCCTTTTTGTCTTTTCCTGTGGTCGTCGACATCCGGAGCCCGAGTGTATCGGACAGTATTCCCGCAAGCAGCATCCCTGCTGCAGGGACGGACGGTGCCAGGCCTTCATCCATGAATTTCTGGGTGATAATTGTCGATGTCGAACCGACGGGTTCATTCAGGAAGGAAACAGGTTTTAATGTGGTAATTGCTCCAAGACGGTGATGGTCTATGATCTCAAGTATCTCGGCAGACTCAATCCCGTCAACCGACTGGGTAAACTCGTTATGGTCTAGGAGGATTACCGACTTGTGGATCTCCTCGAGGAAGGTATTTCTCGAAATCATCCCGAGCAGCAGGCCATCCCCGTCAACAACGCATGCAGTCCGGTAACGGGAGTTGGACACCATCTGTTTTGCGTATGCAAGAGGGTCTTCAGGCCGTACCATAGGAATATCGGTCGCCATCACCTGGCCAGCCGCCCGTGAAAGGTGGATCATCCTTCCAACACTGAAAGCATCAAGCGGTGTTGCAAGAATAGAAACATTCCTGGCCTGTGCCGCGGTGAGGACACGTTCCCCGACAGGAGCGCCTTCCGCAACAATCAGGGCCGCTATCCCTGCAGAAATCAGGGCCAGCTGGGAGGGTTCGTTATCTCCCGTAATCGCTACATCGCGGACAGTCAGGGAAGACAGGGCATTATGGAGGGCATCAATGACGATGACCACCCTGCCATTCAACTCCTCGCAACAGGAAACGAGTACCTCGGCTTCGAGAATACGGGCAAGTGTCGCCTGGGATATTGGCCCGATAATAAGTTGCTCCCGCCGTTCAGGGGTGACATATGCCTTGGCAAGCCCATATTCGCTGACGAGACCTATTACCCTGCCTTTATTGTTAACAACCGGGATATTCCTGATATCATGTTCGTCCATCATCAGCGCCACGTCGATAGCAGGCATCTCCTCCGGGGCACGGTGAGGGTAGAGGAAGGGGATATCTGCTACCGATGGTTCAACCGACTCAATCAACTCAGGTGGCTGTAGCTGGAATTTAGACAGGACGTACCGGGTCTCATGGTTCAGTTCCCCGCACCGTGCAGGGATATATCGACCCGGCTCCTTCCTGTTGAGTAGCTCTGCATACCCAATGACGCTTGCAATACTATCAGTGTCGGGGTGGCAATGACCTACTACATATACATTCTGGCTGCTCATGTTAATGAAACCTCAAATTTACCGGTCACTTACCGGGCCGGGCTGCCCGCGAAGACTTTCGTACCATATCAGCTCCTGACCCTATAATGATCTCGAAAGAAATAACGGCAAAGATTTCATCCTGAAACAGGGGGATCGCCTGACACGTCGGGAACAGGTCTTGAAAACGAAAAATAGGGACCAAGGAAAAGGTCATAGAGCTGGAATATTCCTCCATGGCCTTTAAAGGTTAAATAAGTCATCAACAGATGAGATATCCTGCGTTATCGGGATAACCGTTGTTGGTACGGTTGTTGGGATAACAGTGGTCGGTATCGTGGTCGGAATAACCGTTGGTTGCATTTGAGGGATCTTCCGGAATAATTCAATGACATCCACAAAATTTACTACGCCATCGTTATTGTAATCAAATGCGTCCACCGGTTCATTTTCACCGATCCAAACCAGGTTGTCAAAGCAAACAATAACATCATAGAACCCCGCAAACCCATCGCCATTGACATCCTCAAATGCCCCGTCTCCATCAGGATCCGTAGGCATCGTTAAATACCCGGGCAGGGGGAGTAACGTTTTCACCGGGATGGGTACAATCCAGACCTCGCATCCGTCTTCCGGGTTCGCTGTACCGACGTAAAACCCTTCAGGTGAGGCCAGCATCGTTCTGAACCCATAATTATTTGGATTCCCCAGCCCATTCAGGTCGACCGGTACCCAGTTGGTACCGTCACTGCTCTTCCACATATCAGCACCCCCAAGATACCTGGCAGTGGTGGCAAGATCCTGGTTTGATATGTATGGGGTGATATCAGTGGGAACATCGCCAATATATTGCCCGAGACTGCCGATATCAAATGTGCCGAGATACAGGGTACCATGGTATTCCTCCATTGACCATGCGTACAGGTTGAACGGGTTTCCAAATCCGGATGGCAACCGGCTTAACGGGGGATCGCGGGGGACCGTCGGGAGGGTGGGCTGGTAATTTCCTGCAATCAGTCCCCACTGGTCCCCGGTATTGACTCGTACCAGGTCGAACCCTTTTGTCCCGTTCGTCCCTGTTGCAAAGGGCAGGTTCATCGACCCTACATACAGGTCACCGTTATATGTTTCCATCGTCGCAGCGAGGACATTCCACGCATCTCCTGCCCCACCCGGGACCACTTTGACCCAGTCACCTGGACCTGTCGGCGAAGCGGTTTTACTCCTCCATACTTCGAAACCATTCGTTTCTGAAGGCCCACTCGGATTCCCTGTCCCTGCATACAGGTGACCATTATAACTCTTGAGTGAAGCAACCTGGAAATTGGCCACCTTCTGCCATGTATCTGTATCCTGTGAAGGATTACCGGACGCATAGATCCCATCGGCGGTCCCCATGTAGAGCCTGTCTGCATGGGAAATCATCGCCCGGGTATCTTTTGAGGGGATGCTGTGTGTATTGACCGGTACCCAGGTAATCCCATCTGTCGACTTGATGATGATAACCGGTCCAAAACCGAACCCTACTCCGGCATAGAGCGCTTCTGTCCCCCCGGAATCGTTGAACGTCGTCATGATTCGATAGCCGACTCCTTCAGGGTAGGTATAACCATTCGACGGGTTGATGAAGGTAGATGCCTGGTGGACCCTTTCCCACTGGCCATCATGGTACCGCCAGATCTCTGCTCTCATGTCGTTTGACCAGGTCATCACATCGGCCGTTGACGGTGGTGACTGGTTTTGGAAAACGAATGGTGGGGGTGGCACACCGCCGGGATGTGTCAGGAAGGGGAATGTCATATTATCATGGAATGTACCTTTAGACTTCATCCCGAGTGCAACGAAATAGGGTATGTTACGGCCTGTACCAACGTAAATATCCCCTTTAAATTCCGAAATTGACCAAGCATAATTATTCTGCGGGTCCCCAAAGCCATTCTCACTGATTTTTTCAAACGATGCTGCAGACATAATTCCCTGCGTGAGGCTGCCGTTATATTCCGGCACTGCAGATACCAGACAAACATGGGAAACAGCGATAATCAGTAGTACCGCAATTAAAATTTTACTATATCCTGCCATTTTTCTCACCCTTACCAGTAATACTCTGGTACTCGTCGACAAGTAATAAATGATTTGACCATTTTATATAAATAATTATAAATAATATTCAAACGTTGTAAAAATTGGGAATTATGGGTAATTGTAACTTATTTTGAATAATAGCGCTTTCCGGGAGACTCCCTGACAACAGGTTTTACTGTTACAAGGCAATACCAACGTTCAGTCGCAGAGTAAGTTGATTCCCCTGGTCAATGAATTAACCGACAACGTGGAACTGGAGACGCGGACGAGTGATCAACAGACCAGGAAGTATGGAATGGCGCTAAAGATGGGCCTTATAAACTATAACGGTGCGGAGCCCCCTGCTGGCGCAAACGATCCCTTTATTGACTGTTTCTCCAGAAATGTACTGGTTACAATGCAGATCAAAAGAATACCATACCGGAGATTGCCGGTAATTGCAGCCTTCATAGTTTTTATGTGTGCCGGGTGCACAACCGGCGCTTTTGCATCATTTATTACCATTAAGGGGCCTGTTTCCAGCCAGATTTCGGATTTTTCACTGAGAAACACTGAATGGCACCTGGTCTCGTATGATAATGAAAATTCCATAACCCCGGTAGAAGCCGGTTCGGCAATCACCCTGAAGTTTAATAAAGATGACACTATCAGCGGATCAGGAGGGATTAACCTCTATTTCGGGTCTTATAAACAAACAGGCAGCAGGGTCACATTTGGTACCATCGGCAGCACTGAGATGGCAGGACCTGAACCTCTGATGGACCAGGAGAGCTCCTATTTCCGCCTCCTTGATTCTGTCAGGTCATTCCATTTTGCAGATAGCACACTCGAGTTATCCGATGTAACAGGTCGAGTCCTGTTGACATTCAACGCTGATAATTCTGGAAACACGGACAATTCTGCAGGTAAGAATCCGGTTAACGTATTACCCGGGACCGAATGGCAGCTCTCGTCATATTCGTACGATAATGCAGTAGTATCGGTCCCTGATATCAGCACAATCACCCTGAAATTTGATGGTGCAGGCAACCTTAGTGGATTCGGAGGTGTGAACAGCTATTTCGGGAGTTACAACCTGGAGGCCGGTACATTTTCCATCGGACTTCTCGGATCAACAAAGATGGCGGGGCCGGGACCCCTGATGGCGCTCGAAACGGTATATTTCAACCTGCTCGGTTCAGCAACAGGTGCCCGTGTTAACGGTAATATACTCAGCATGACCGATAACAGCGGCAACATCATATTAACATTTCAACAAAAAAATACGGTTTCACAAGGCCGGTATACGGCATTATTAGCCCCAGGAGCATCAAATTCTGTGTCTGAACCCATTTCAGGGGGACTGACCGCAAAGGCAATTAAAGACCGTCTTCATAAAACTTATAACCGGAGCGGTTCAACTGCAGGATCTCAAACGAAACTGTTATACCCTGGAAATGGCATCGTAACGATCCCATCAACGGGAAATAAAAATACACCATCGACAATGCCACGTCTTAACGACTCGATCATTCCACCCGTGACCTACCCTGGCGGACCTCTGTATTAGAACTATTTTTTTCTGTCATAGAAAAAAGGCCAAAAAATTCTTTTAGGTGATTAATCAACAAACGCCACACAATTTTTTTCTGACTCATAACCAATTCAAAAAATGTAGTTAGAATTGGAAAATAAGACACTCTTGGGGGCATTGCCCCCGCCTCTGCGGCAGTCCCCAACTGGGATAGTTCCTGGACCGTTGAATGTCTCAAAATGACAGGAATTACCTAAACCGGATACAATTCTCTCCTGATTTAGCGAGCAAAAATGTATTGTAGTGGTTCCAACTGATGAATCGCCTTCTTTTATTTTCATCACGAAGATCCCGAAAACTGCCACTTCCCTTGCGTAGCTACCTGTATCCTTTAAAATTGGAAAGCCCGGGGGAACGTTCGTACAACATCCGGAGCTGCACCTGAAAACTTCAGGTGTTTACTACCTTTCCATCTTTTAACTGGATAATCCGGTGGAAATATTCTTTATGCCAGTCCTCGTGAGAGACCATAACGATCGTCTGTTTCATATCTTCATTGATCTCCCTGAACAGGTCGAGCACCATTCTCGAGTTTTCTGAGTCGAGGTTTGCACACGGTTCATCGGCGAAGAGAATATCGGGCTTATTCACCATCGCCCGCGCAATTGATACACGCTGCTGCTGACCTCCGGAGAGTTCGCGGGGGAGGTGATCACGACGGTCACAGAGGCCGATCTTCTGGAGTATCCCGTGACTGTCTTTCCTGATCTGTTCTTCGTTCCGGTCATCCCTCAGCATTGCCGGAAGGGAGACATTTTCCATTACCGTGAGGTCTGGTACCAGTGCATAGTCCTGGAAAACATACCCAAGCCTGTAGAGTCGGAACATGGTCTTCTCATAATCCGTGAGTGCCAGCACGTCAGTCCCGTCTATAACGATGTTCCCTGAAGTAGGGTGGTCAAGGAGGCCGAGCATATGCAGGAGAGTTGTTTTACCACTACCGCTTGCCCCTACAATACCAAGGAATTCGCCCTTATCAATATAGAGGGTGACACCGTCAAGGGCATTGACCTCGACGCTCCCCATACGATAGATTTTTCGCAAATCGGTAATCGTGATCATGTCAGGCCCTCATAGCAGTCTGGATATCCTCCCGGGATACCTGGTAGGCAGGAACATACCCGGCTACAACTGCTGCGCAGAACAGTATCACGGAATTAGTCAAAAGGTCCAATGGGGTGATATACAGGTATGCAGACCATTCAGGTGTCACGATGGGGTGTACATACATGTATGCAGCAAGTGCCAGCGTGAGGATAATCCCGAGAATAATGCCGAGTATTCCAAGAATCATGACCTGGAACCCATAGTTATGCATGATGACTTCCTTGTCGACGCCGATTGCCTTGAGTATCCCGATCTGCTTGCGACTGTTGAGGGTCTTGATGGTAATTACAATGAACAGCACAACCGTCGTGATGATGACACTGACTATTAAGGACACCATGTTGATGATAGCAAAACTCTGAAGTACCTTTCCGATGCTTTTACTGAGAAGGTCAGTCATTGTCTGGACTTTCCCTGACACCCCCACACCGTAGGAGAGGAGTTGGTTCTTGATGAACTGCTCAGAATACCCGGGTTTTGCCCTGACTGTGATGTAATTGGCCTGGTCCAGTGTTTTCCCTTCAACCTGTTCCATATCTGTCCAGGTCACGAAGGCTGCGTTATCAACCGGGCTCCAGCCGGTCAGATAGATTCCCTTTACCCGGTAATCTTTCTTATAACCATTGCCATACTCAACCGTTACTGAGTCCCCGACCCGCACACCGCCCAGCGACTCCTGGAATTCATCTTCCTGTCGTATGGCGGTATCGCCAGCTATTGGTTTCCCGATGATGATCTCACCTGTATCATCCTCACCGAGATAACTGCCTGCAACCATTTTCGTGTACACCGGGGATACCTCCTTCTCATCCGTAGG
>JALOPT010000182.1 GCA_025453715.1 Methanoregulaceae archaeon
TTTTCAGTGCTGTTCGTTTCGTCAGCGCTTGGCAGGTGGCTCCTGGGCTTGTTAAAAGTTGAAATAAAAGACTGGTACGCGTTCATTATTGGATTTGTACTATTGAGTATCCTGTTCAGGATCCCGATTGCGGGAATTTTCATTCTTCTCCTGACAATCAGCCTTGGTTTTGGTGGTTTGATCTATACGGTTCATGGCCACTGGAAAGAAATTACCGGGACTAACAGCTGACGATGCATGACCTATGCTGGTCAATACGTTCATTTTTAGGCTTCATTGAAACCTCATTATTCTAAAAGATGACTATGCAGTTTTACCATAATGGGTTTCACCCTCACCGTGTTCCACCCAGATTATTTTTTCATTGGCAGAGTCTGCTAAAAATATTTGAATAATAAGAGATTACAGTCCCTGCCGTCTGTTATTCCCTATACAGGGCAGAATAATGGATCCGCTATTCGCGGTGGAATGGAATATCATTACCTGCACACCCGGGAGCAGTAATTTTCCCTGGCAAGAACGGGAGTGAGTACCGTAGAAATTGCGTGCTGATTCCCGATATACAAAAATCGAAAGCTATATGCCCATTCATTCAAAAATAACCCTTTATATGTGTGCACGTTTTCTCGGATCACTCTTCCGGCAGAAACCCCATATTGTCGAGAGTCCGCCGCCTCCGGTGATCGCACACGGTGCCGGTATGCAGGTGCCTGAATTCAAACAAAAACCCTATTTCATTGTCGCATCGGTTGAAATGGGTAATACAACGACAAAATGCATCCTCACCGGTGTGAACCTGGATACCGGGATGTCGTATGTCATTAATAAAACGGTGAAAATGAGCAGGGATGTCCGGAAGCCCGGGCCCGGAGAAGAAATATTTGGCGAAACGCTCGACGGGACAAAACTTACCCGGGAATCAGTCACTGAACTTGTCCGTGAAACTCTCGTCCAGAGCCACCGTGAAGTGCACCTTGATGTCCATAAGGACCTGGATTTCGTTGTCAGGAGTACCGGGGTCGTTGCTGCGATGGACTCCCCTGACCAGGTGGGTGTTTTTGTCATAGCCCTGGCAAATGGGTGCCTTGCAGCAGGCGTCCCACCAAAGAAGATGACGCCTCCCATGTCAAAGGCAAACCAGGCCGAGAAACTCCAGCCTTACAGTTTTGCTGATAAAGTCGTTTTTGTGGGAGCTGTCGCGGGAGTGGTACCCCCGGTTGGTAGTACCGGGGTTGAGATGGTAGCGAACGAAATGGAAGGGGAACTTGCCATGGCTGGTATTAAGGAGGGAGCGAAATGGACCCCAGTTGATTTCAGGAACCCATGCATATCTGTTGATTTTGGCACAACCCTTGACGGCCGGATTACCAGCGACGTGGCACCCGATGACCCGAACCCTTTCGCAAAGACAATTGGGAATTTCTGTGGCCTTGCGGGTGCAATTCCTGATGCGATCATCAGGGGAACCGGGCTGGTCGATGGGAGGACCGGCACTGCACTCGATGTGTTCGGTGACCAGAGCATTCTGGGAGGATTTTCGCTCCGCTCGAAACGGGGTGAAGTTGAGGACTTCGTGGAACGCAGCCACAAAAATATTGATATCCGGATAGTACCATCAGAACGTAGACGTTTCGGACGAGTGCCGGTCTTTGCGGATATTGCCAAGGCGTCCGGAGTTGCCATGATCGGGTGTGATGCCGGGGTTGAAGGGAGTGGCTTCGATGAGCTAAAAAAGATCGGGACTGAAATCCACGAGAATTACAACCTTGGGTTCCTGAACGAGGTCGTTGACCGTGTATGCGCGAATATGGCCCTGCGGCTGATCGATGTTGCTATTGATGAACAACTTGTCTTCCCCAACAGTTCGATAGGTTTCACCGGACGGGCAGCAATATCCGGGAGAAAACCTGAGTACATTCTTGAAGGCATTATCGACCGAAAGCTGTTCGATGAACCGAATGACCACCTCGTATTTGTAGATGACGGCCTTGCACGCGGTGCAGCACTTATGGGAAGGTGCATGAACTCGCTAGGTAAACCGAAACAGCCAATAGGTGGTGTCCGCGGTGGCCCGTGTATTATGAACAGACGTATTAAGGCTGGAAAATAAACAGAGTCAGGAGTGAGGAAGAATGATACAGGATGAGATACCGGATGCACCGGTGAAAGACACTGGGAAGCAGGTTGATGGGCAAAAAAATCCGGAGGCGGAAGAGCTTTTTGACCTCATTATACCTCCCGGCACACCGCAGAGCGTTATTTCTGACGTCACAAAGAAATTCGACGTTGATGTCGTTGAGAGAAAGGAAAGGCTGTTCTTTGCCAATATGGACGGGGACGAGCGGATACTTCTTGCATTCCGGGGAAAATTAGGTGTAATGAGAGAGGTTGAACCCTATTTTTATGCAAAAGTGAAAGAGTTCATCGACCGTGTATAATCAGTAACAATTTTTTCTATACAAAAAAGACAGAGGAAAAAAAAATTCCATTGTCACGGGTATTTTTATTCCAACCCGGTTAACCTTTTATTGTACCATCCTAATAACAGGGGCAGGGAATTAAATTTTTTCAATGGAATTATGTATTTCAATATAAGCAATGTTTCTTAAAAAAGGAAAAACGGAAAAAAAAATCCGGTGACCTGACAGGGACTGATTCAGAAGAATTCCTGTGCAGCGTACCAGGTATAAGTTGCCTGGTCATATGCAACACCAATTCCTATGACCGTAAACTTCTGTTCCTCGGAATCGATAATATTAGCACGGTGCCCTGGGCTGTTCATCCAGGCATCCACGATAAATCTTGCAACATCATCAGGAGATCCGGGGTAATAGCTGAGCATCGCAATATTTTCCCCGACCCCTACCCGGACATATGTCCCGAAATCCTTTTCCACCTGGTACCCATGCCGGATTGCCCTGTCTGACGGAGTCTCACCATCAGGATTGATATGGTTAAAGAAGCCTCTCGCAGCCATGTCCACACAATCTTCCCGGCCAATTACAGCGAGTTGCTCGTCCCATTTTAACGCTGGTTTCCCTACCTTTGCACGCTCATTATTTGTATAATAGAAAATCCTCTGCTCGACCTGTCGCGTGGTCTCATTCACAATAATCGTTGACGGAACTTGTTTTGGAGGCAGGGTTGGCAGAGTTACAACGGAAGTTACAGGTTTGATGGTCGGTAATGGTTTCAGGGCAGCCGGTTTTTGTTGAGAAACCGGGAATTTTTGCGATTTGGTCTTGTTAAGGGGTGCCGGGGTAGTAATTTTTCCCAAATAACCCGGGGCGTACGTGGTGACCGGGGTTAGTCCGGTCCCTGATGAAGGGGTTGAACCTGTTATCACCGAGGATGAGGTCGGGAGAGGTGTGACGACTTTAACCGGCACTAACGTCGATTTTTGATGAAGATATGCAGTATTGGCAGGTTTTGTTGAAATATTCTGGAAATACAGAAGGCTTGACCCTGCATCGACATTAATTACTGTCCGGGGGGTGAGACCCGTTCCAGGAACCGGAGGGCTGGTGGTTTCGTAAAGCTGCCACGTAACGGCTGATGCTGCAATTACCATTATTCCTGTAATCAGGAGTACAATAAGTGCTGCCGTACGGGTTCTGTTACTATGGGCTGCCATTTT
>JALOPT010000032.1 GCA_025453715.1 Methanoregulaceae archaeon
GGAAAAATTGTCGCCGTTGTTGACAAGCTGTCTTTTGACCGTTATTTACGGCATGCCGGTGCAGAATATGTCCTTTCACCGAAGCATATAACCGGCCGAATCCTTGCAAGGCATGCAGAGCTCACCGCCCACCATCCTGGTGCCCTTGACACCTCGGGTATCGACCACGCAATTATTGACAGCCCCGGCAGTTATGACAGCATTTTAAAAGTGGTCCACATCCCGGTAATGCCCGGGTCGAAATCTGCCGGGAAGACCTTAAAAGAAATAGGGTTATACGAAAAATACGGGTTTTATACCCTGTTCACGGCACGCAGCGGGAAATTTGTCTTTCACCCGGGAGAGAATGAAGTAATTGACCTTTCAAGCGGGGTATTCCTGCTCGGAAGGGCAGACAGGGTTGAGGAACTCGTTAAGAACGAATTTATTTCAGGGTTGTATGGGGATAATTTTGCAGTAATTGCAGGGTTTGGGGACGTAGGGCGGTCCGCGTACCACGATTTGACTGCCCTTGGTATTTCCTGTATTGTCATTGACCAGCAACCACAGGGAGTCCTTGGCGTTGAGGGAAATGCCGAGGATGAGGAGGTACTCCGTGATGCCCGGGTTACCGAGGCCAGGTATTGCATTGTCGCGCTCAATGATGATGATGTAAATATCTTTACGACGTTAATGGCACGCGATATGAACCCTGCCCTCCGTATCCTGGTGCGTGCGAATGACCCGGCATCGGTTGACAAGCTCTACCGGGCAGGTGCCGATTACGTTGCCCTCCTGCCTACCATTGGAGGGCAGGTAATCGCCCGCGTTGTATTGTCCGATAGCGTTCACGTGATTCTGGACCTGCCAAACGGGCACAAGGTAATCCGTAAACACATGATGAAGAACACCGGAATGACAATCGGCTGGGTTGAACATAAAAGTGGTTCGCGCATTATCGGGCTTGAAGGAAAAACCAGGGCAATCGTTAAACCTGCGCCCGGAGAATTAGTCCTCGAGGGAGATGCACTTATTGCCACCGGAGACCTTAACCAGTTGAAAAAATTTATCCGCCTCTGTTAGATATGTGATGTCTGCATGACTGTTGACTGCGGGTGTGCCCTGGGCCGTATTGAACAGATGATCAGGTTTACCGTCTGGAACAGCGGAGCGGCCGGTGTGGTCATCGGGGTCAGCGGAGGGGTGGACTCCGCGGTTGCAGCCGCAATGTGCTGTAAAGCTTTGAGCGGGGAGAACGTGCTTGGTCTCACGCTGCCAAGCGCGATAACGAGTGATGCGGATATCAGGGACGCGGCGGATGTGTGCCGTGAACTCGGGATGAGGCACGAAATTATATCAATTGAACCCTTCCTTGACACATACCGGAAATTGCCGGGCTTTACCGGGACTTCGTATATCCTTGGAAATCTTATGGCACGCACCCGGATGGCAATACTCTATTATTACGCGAACCGGGACAACCGGCTTGTCTGTGGCACATCCAACCGCACCGAGTATATGCTTGGTTATACGACGAAATTCGGGGATAATGCCGCAGATTTCCAGCCTATCCTTCACCTTTATAAAGGCGGGGTCTATGAAGCGGCCAGGGAAATCGGGGTCCCGGATACTATTATAAAGAAGGCCCCCTCCGCCGGACTCTGGCATGGCCAGAAAGATGAGGATGAGATCGGCCTGACATATGCTGAAATCGACGGGGCACTGGTCGCACTCGAGGCAAACGACTGGCAGGCAACAACCCCTGTCCAGGAAAAGGTATTAACAATGGTTAAAAAAAGCGGGCATAAAAGAATGACCCCGAGCCTCCTGTATTAACCCTGCAAAACTGAATCGAAATTGAATCGTTCAGGAAAATTCAGGAACGAGAGGGTTGGCTCATCTCCAATAATACGATATAATGCCCGGCTTTTTATCCCGGAAAAACCCGAAACATCACAGTTCCGGATATGCCGTAACCGTGGGTGTGCCGGATACCTCGGATTTTTCACATACCCCTCCTTCTCCATCCGGTAATATACCCCACCCTGGAAGTCTTCATAGTCCGTATAAATACTCGAGAATGCTGTTGAAACGATATTGGCCATTACAAGGGTCGTATTCCCCGGGTTGATCGTAATGTGGCCATACCCCGGGGGGATCAGGATAATATCCCCCTTTCCGGCGGAAACAACAACGGTATCTGAAAGTGATTTATCCTGGAGAAGGTACTCCGCTGACCCTTCAATAATTTCATAGATTTCCGGGTAACCGGTACCCTGCGGGTTATCGGGGTGATAATGCCCTTTTGTTTTTACATATTCCCCGCACAGGACCATGGGGGGGATTACCGTTATATCATACCGGAGCCTGGCATCGTTGAGCCAGCGCCGGTCTTCTTCCGTGCGGGCCAGGTCACGGTACATAAAATAGACCGGGCCGCTAAAGGTGCAGCTCCTGTCAGACAGCACCTGTTTAAGGTCTTCCGCCAACCGTACCTGCGGTTCCGGAAGGGGACCGTCCCACGTAAACATCACTTTTTCTTTCGCATTACAAGCAGATAATACCCTGCCGCTACGACAATAACGATCCCGGCGAATATGAATACCAGGCTTCCCATTATTGCGTCCATTGTTGTCGGCTGGACAACAGTGACAGGTACTTTCACGGTATCTGATATCTGGCTGTTATCAAGCGAATCGCGGTACCGTACCTCGGAATCGAGGGCATAGTCTTTTGCAACCGCGTCAGAGCCTGCCCCTACCTCGTACCGTGCAATAGCGGTTTGTCCCGGGGCAATATCCCCAAGGTACGCTGAATCGTCGTTACTGGTAAAGGGGTCAACCACACTAATCCGTGCCTGGGCGTTATAGGCAACGACGTTACCCGAATTACGGTAAGTGACGGTAATAACCTTCTTCTTCCCCGCACTTATAGCCGATTCTGCCGCTACGACGTCAAAACCGATTTTTCCACTTACCGGGATACCGACCGTGACAGGGGCGGATGTAACCGTGTCGCCTTCATGATTTTTATAGACAGTAATAACATCCAACGGGTATTCCTGTGCTTCAGCGTCACGGGACACTGACACTTTAAACCTGCAGACCGTTGAATTGCCGGACGGGAATTCACCGATAAACGCATTGCTGTCCGTCGGGGTTACCGGGCTGTTGCCGTTTCGGAGAATTTTAATAGTCGCAGCATGGGCATCCTCTCCACCGCTGTTTGTAACGTTAAGATCGAGATATCCTTCAGTACCGACATTCAACCCGCCATTCATGACCGGGGATACCTCAAGGAATACGTTTGGTTCGATGGTTACCGGGAGGGTTACGACCACCGTTTTAGTTTTATATGTGTATTCAATCAGGTCTCCTGCACTCTGCTCGGCACCGGCAAGGTACTGGTAACTGATTGCAAGGGGAAGTAAATATTCGCCCGCTGCTGCCAGTCTGGGGATTTTAACAGGATATGTCACCAGGACACTTTTTCCACCGGGAATATCTCCCATGACCTGGGAGTCTGATTTTACGATTACCGGGGAGTCCCCGGGTGCAATCGAGGCCGTTACAAACTTCGCGGTATTTGGAAGGTCGTCCCGCTCAATATACCCTGCCTGTACAAATTTGAGGTAATTCAGTCCCCGGTTTTCAATTTTCACCGGGAGCAGGATATCCTTCCCGGGTGAAAACTGGTTGGTCCCGGCAATGGTGGCGGTGAGCGTCGGACCGTCAGAGATGTACAATGTCCCGGCCATTGCCGGTGCCATAAAAAAAACCATTATTATTGCTATCAGAAAATACCGTATTTCCATTCGAGATCACTTGTTGTTATTGTTATAACAACATTTATATCTCAACCGTATATATAGGTATTCAATGGCCGAATTACAGGATGAACTCTCAAATATTACCGAATCTCTGAAATCACTAGGGCTGACAAAGTATGAAGCACTTGTATATATCGCCCTCCTGAAAGTCGCAGGGGCAACCGCAACTGAGATCCATGAGATATCGGGGGTACCACGCGCATCTGTATATCCCGTTCTCGACCGGCTCATCCAGAGGAACCTCGTTTCCGTCTCAAACACGTCACCGAAACGGTTCGATGCCATGCCCCCGGAGGAGGGGATCAGTAACCTGCTTACCAGTATTGAGGCAAATGCGGAAGAGGCCAAAAAAGTCCTGACAGACATATTCAGCCAGAGGGTAGGTGTTGAACGGGGGACACAGGAGTTGATATGGAGTATTTACGGCATGGAAAACATTCATCTCAGGATTGCCGACCTAATCCATAATGCAAAACAGAATATCAGGATTTTCAGCAGCGTACACTTTTTCACCCCCGCAATGATCGATACACTTGTAACTGCAGGAGATCACGTTGAGATAGAGATCATTGTTGACCAGTGGCCTGGGACGCCCCCGCGTAACCTCCGCTTACTCATTAAAAAGCCCCCGATCGGGCATGAGATCGGTAATAAAAACGTTGCAGGGGGAGTATTTTTATTCGACTGTAACCGCGTCATGGTAATTATGGGGCCGCAGGACGAGGGACTCACCGGGCTTTATTCAGAGTCTGACGGTTTCGTACGGTTTTTCAGTTCATACTGGCGGTTTTTCAAGGACTGGGCGAGAAAAGAGTAAATTCAGATGTCAGGAGAAAAGAAGAGGAAATCAGTATTCGTTGATATGGGTCATTTCACCGGCATCCATCAGACCTTTCATTGCCCTGATTACTTCCCAGCGCCCTTCTTCCCGTATTGCCGCCATCGGGTTTGTCCCACCCACGGCAACAATCCCGAGGTACTGGGGGTCCACCGTAACACCTAATGCGGGAGTATTCGGCATCCCGACCTCGAGGATCCCGGAGAGGTCACTACCTGTAAGGCTGTCCAGCACTTCCCCTACAAGTGATTCCGCCTCCATGTGACATTCCCGGATATTCGCGAGGAGGTTCCCGCTCCCCCTCCTCATGACTGCATTCACCGAAGTTAACTCCTGCGAGATAAGGACCTGGAGCGGATCAATGGTCGTGTGCTCGTACATGATCATATGGATGAACCGTTTCGGGACCCGGTGATCGATCTCGACGATACCCCCCCCGATCGGGTTCATCGGGATCCCCCGCCTGAGTAACAGGCCGTCAAGGGTGGAACTGCAGACTGAAACCATGCCGATGCACCCTTCAGGTACCTGGTAATCTTCGATCTTTACCCCGGGCTGCAGGAACCGCACAAGCCCGCTTACGCTGATACCAGCCCTGTAGCAGTCTTTAAAAATTTTTATCGCAAATTCCAGGTCTTCGCTCCTGATCAGGGAAAGGTTATAGACAAGCGAACCGGTCCTCTCCTCCGGGTTGTAGGTGACCTGCAGGGCAAATTCTTCTATCCGGTGATTGATGAATTTCAGGAGACTTGTCATTGTACAGTTTTCCATCATGAAAGAGAAAAATTGTTCTATAAGACAGGGGAAATGTATTCATGATGGAACACGAGACGCGGGAAAAGGCGAAAAGTGCCGTGAAGCTCATCCTTGAGGCGGCAGGATTCGAGGTTGAGGAAGTGGACGAACCCCTCGACCTCTCTGCTGTCAGGGACGGGGAATATGTTGCAGTGCTCTGTTCGGTAGACGCGGGCACCATTGCAGAGTTTGACAGGACAAACTACAACCTCGTCACCGGGGGAGAGCAGGTCCCCTGCAAAAAACTCCTGTTCACCCTTGATAATACCATTCAGACCGAACATTGCATCGTCTGGGGAGTCAGGGAATTTGTGCGCCTTTCCGGGGAAGCGACCCTTGCCAGGGTCCTCGACCGGGAGCTTTCACTCACGCTTATCCCGGGAGCAGTTGTCGAGGCCGCACCCGGCAACACACCGGAACCAGTCGGAGCTGAAAGTTCCGGCGTCAGTATCCCGCACCTGCCGGTAAAGGTCACAAAACAGAATGCAGAGCGGATTTCCGGGACGCAGGGGACGGCTACCCTGAAGTTCATGCCACACTGGGTTTACCACTACATGAGCAGCGGTGAACAGGTCTACCAGGACCACCGTATCCCGTTCGATTCCGAAGGCTGGGGTGCAATCAACGCAATCAACGGGTTAAAACTTGAGATCGATCCAAAAATGGTTGATAAGGGTGAGATCCCCGGTGATGCAGAGGTAGTCGGGCCAAAAATTTCAAAGGACGAGGCGAACTCAAGGGTATTTAATGAACTGGTAGAACAACTCACCCAGCATGTGAGGATCAAGCAGGTGAAGGGAGATACGATCTGGTACGAAGAAAAAGTCATGAAGCCGGAAAAAAAGAACATCAGTATCGATATCGACCTTATCCATTTCCCGGTCTGGCAGGTCAGGGGTAAAAAAATTGTCGAGGTGAATGCATTCACCGGCGAGGTCCTTTCCCAGCCGATGGATGAAGGTTGTGAAATACTCTGAACATCCCATGATCGTTGTTCTTGGAGGAGGGCCCGCCGGTCGCCTTGCCGCAATACGTCTCGCAAATGCCGGAAAAGAAGTGCTTCTCGCAGAACGGGGGGTTATCGGCGGCCAGTGCCTCAATTTCGGCTGCATGGTCGTCTGTGCACTGAATGATACAGCACGGGTCGTCCGGAATGCCCGTGATCTCCAGGGGCTCGGTGTCATTGACCGCACTCCGGAAGTAAATTTTCCCCTGTTAATTCGTGAAATGCAGGGGGTCCAGAAAAAAATTGCCGGGATCCTCGATTCAGAGACCCGAAGTTCCGGGGTTGAAATCCGGTACGGCACCGAGGCAGTCCTCCGCGGAAAGGAAGTATACCTGGATAACGAGCTACTTCAGCCGGATGCAGTAATTGCTGCGACAGGTTCGTCCCCTGTAATACCGGATATCCCGGGAATTTCAAAGGAAGGGGTGTATTACCCGCATACACTCGCGCAGATGGAGAAGTTACCGGAGAACATGGTTATTCTTGGCGGTGGTGTGATGGCCGCCGAATTTGCCTATATTTTTTCATCGTTCGGTTGTGATGTTCACCTGGTCGCACGAAGTGAAGTGCTGAAGGTCCTGGATGACAAGCAACGTAGCGTAGCCTTAAAAGAACTTGAAGGGGTGACCATTCATTCCGGGACATCGGTGCTGAACGTTAACGGCGGGAGGCATGTGGGCTCTGTTTCTGTCAGGACTCAGGAAACTTCAGTGACAGAAATTGAATGTGACGGGCTCTTTATAGCTACAGGGCTCTCTCCACGATCGGAAAACCTTCACGGTATTGCAAAAGGACCACGTGGTGAAGTGCTTGTTGACAGCCATATGCAGACCAGTATACAAGGGGTATACGCTGCAGGAGATGTCACCGGCCCGCCGTATCTTACCCCGGTCGCCCGCCACGAGGGGATCATTGCTGCAGACCATATACTTGGACGGGGGACAACGATGGACTACCGGTTCTTTCCACAATCGGTCAACCTCGCTAGTGAACATGCTTTTTGTTGCCCTCCGGCCGATGGTAGCATCTCGGTTAGTATTCCCGGACCAGCCGGACCTGGTACGTTCTGGAAAGTCCCGTATAATGGAACGGGGCTTTCAAAAGTGAGCGTTGATCCTGAAACCGGACGAGTACAGGGGGTTTCAGCATCCGGGCCGGGCGCAGGGATTATCACGAGCTATATCGCGTTCCTTATGCAGAAAGGGTATACCGCGGATGATTTCGCCTCGTTCCTCGAAGTCCACCCTGAGACAGACGGGGTCCATAGCTTACTGAATTATTTGTCAGATTACCTGAAACGTAAGAAATCCGGATAATCTGCACGGGTGCTGAACGGGGTATTTTATCACTCATTTTGCGAGGGGTTGTTTTTCCATGTACCTGCCGGTTCAGGACAAGTCAATTATGTCTCTTCGTTTCATACATTAACACATACAGATGGAATCACAAACCTTTGCGGGCGGAGAGGTCATCAGGATCGGGTTAATCCAGATGGAAATGGGTCCGGACCCGGAAGATAACCTGATGCGTTCGGTGGTGAAAACAGAGTCGGCGATCAATAACGGGGCAAAGATCATCTGTCTCCCGGAGTTGTTCCGCACCCGTTACTTCCCCGGGTACATCCGCAGAGATGCATCAGACCTTGCAGAGACCGTTCCCGGGAAGTCTACGGAGGTCTTTTCAGCCATCGCGAAGCGTTCCCGCGTGGTCATTATTGTCCCGGTATTCGAGAGAGCCCGGGATGGACGATATTATAATACTGCGGCAGTTATCGATGCTGACGGGAGCCTGCACCCGCCATACCATAAAGTCCATATTCCGCAGGACCCCGGGTTTTATGAGAAGGGGTATTTTCACCCGGGCAACGAGTACCGGGTCTATCAGACCCGTTACGGGTGTTTTGCAGTCTTAATCTGCTTTGACCAGTGGTTCCCTGAAGCGGCCCGGTCTGCTGCTCTCATGGGTGCATCAATCATTTTTTACCCGACGGCAATCGGTCAGCCACAGAGTTTTGATCCCGTGGAAGGTGACTGGCAGGAATCATGGGAACTGGTCCAGCGGAGCCATGCGATTGCCAACAGTATCCATGTGGCAGCCGTTAACCGGGTGGGAACTGAAGGGTCAGTAAGGTTTTTCGGTGGCTCATTTGTAAGCGATGCATTCGGCAGGGTAATAACCCGAGCAGGAGATGCAGAGGAGATCATTATCGCGGACCTGGACCTCTCGATGAACAGGACAATACGGGAGTCCTGGGGGTTTTTCCGCAACCGGCGCCCTGAAACATATGGTCGTATCTGCGTTTCACCAGAGGGTACAGGGCGGCGGTTTATCGTCCGTAACGGGGATACCCCGCGTAACACGGGGTTTTGCATGCCTGCAGAATGGGAGAGGCACGAGGCAGTATGGCTCTCGTGGCCCCACAATACCGTGACATTTCCAGACATTGATGCAGTTGAAAAAGCCTATATAAGGTTCATTTCTGCAATGAAGGGTTCAGAAACGGTAGAACTGCTTGTCAGGGACATAGGGACGAGGGAAATGATCAAAGAACGTCTCTGTAAGGAGGGGACGGGCGATTCACACGTCCGATACCGGGTTATAAACTACCAAGACGTCTGGATCCGCGATTACGGGCCTACTTTCGTTGTTAATCCGGCTATTTCCCAGGTTGCCTTGGTGCAGTGGAGATTTAATGCGTGGGGCGGAAAATATGAAAACCTCATCCAGGATGGGACAATTCCGGAATTGATGAGCAAATGGCTGGGATACCCCGTATTCAGCCCGGGTATTATCCTCGAGGGGGGGTCGATTGACGTGAATGGGAGAGGGACCGTCATGACCAGCCGTTCCTGCCTGCTTAACCCGAACAGGAACAAAGGATTATCGGAATCTGACCTGGAGGCACTCCTTAAGGAGAACCTTGGCGTTGACCACGTACTATGGCTGGATGAGGGTATCGCGGGGGATGATACTGATGGCCATATTGACGATTTTGCGAGGTTTACGGGACCTTCCACCGTTGTCTGTGCATGTGAAGAGGACAGGGCCGATGAAAATTACCGTGCCCTGAAGGAGAATTATAACACCCTGTTAAAATCAACGGACCAGGACGGGGACCCGCTGACAGTTGTTAAACTGCCGATGCCGGATAGCGTCTCGAGCGGGGATCTACGGTACCCGGCAAGTTACACAAATTTCTATATCGGTAATTCAGTAGTTATCGTCCCGGTTTTTACTGACCCCAATGACAGCAGGGCCTTGCGTATTCTCAGGGCCCTCTTCCCGGGCAGGGAAGTGATCGGGATTAATGCCCGGGCAATGGTTGAAGGTTACGGGACCTTCCACTGTGCAAGCCAGCAGCAGCCGGGACTTTGAACGTTCCGGGCATACCTGGCCACTGCCAGGAAATTCAACAGAAATGGTGCCATAAATTATCAATAAAAAGATGGATTGAATAGATTGAATATTAATTAAATCGTGTTGGTTATAGGGAGATCGCAAACGCATTTCCTGCGTATACCCCTGCAGATCTACCATTTTCCGGACCGGTCCCTCATGCTCAGGTTATTCCGGACACCGGACTCTGTTGTATACTACAATTGTCAAGGTGGGTTTTAGCGGGTCAGGATCCTGTTACATCACTCCTTACGTTCAGTTTACCTCAGGCTTCTTCCGGCAACCTGGTAACGGATGAGCGTTACCGGCCCGGCGGATTTCCCGGTCTCCAACAGGTCTGTTCACCTGCATCATGCGATCCCTGGTGGCGCCGGGGTCGTTGGTACGGTGCAACTATCACGATTATGGCACAGACCGTTGTCTTGAGGGGTCATTCATCACTGGTTTCCCCTTTGTGCCAGGAGCACAAGGCTGGTGCCGCCACCACAGGCTGATATGGCAGCCAGTATAGTTACCGGTCCGCTCTATTCGTCCCGGTAGCATGATCCTGACACGATCAGACACTCTATGAGTGACATATAAACGATCTTGCCATGGGCAGGGTGAAAGTAACGGTTCCGGATAAACCAGGGGGACATTTCAGATTCCGTGACCGTCCGGAAATTTCTAATATACGATACGGTGGAGTGTCAGTCCAGGGAATATTCCAGATCCGGATTTTAAAGATAAAACAATATCTGTTATTCGCAGATACATCTGGTATATGCCCTCCACACCCGGCAAAAACATGATAAAGGGCTCATTAGAAAACAAAACTGCTGCTTTCCTGAAATGGAGGGATGAGAATAAATGTACATTCCATTTCATTGCACTCATTGTTTTCCTTTCTGTCCTTCCCCTGCTCGAAGATAGTGAAGCTGCAAGGATTTTCACTGATATACTGCTGGTAATTTTATTATTCTTTGCAATCCAGGCTATAAGTCGCAACGTGCACCTCATGGTCATCGGGGTTGTGCTTGTGATAATCACGATTATCTTATATTCCTTCTATTACCTGACCGGGATTGCTCATTATTTCCATGCCGCAGTTGTGGTCACCCTGGTATTTTTTATCCTGGTCAGCATCGCAATTTTTTTAGTCGTCATCCATGAACGTGAAATACGCAGGGATACAATTTTCGGGGCAATATCGGTCTACTTCCTTCTCGGCCTTACATGGGCTATGGGTATTATGGCGATGGAGATTTTTTCACCAGCGTCATTTGATATCGTAACGAAGAGAACCGACCAGCTGGTGTATATATCTGATTACATCGGGTACAGCTTCTCGATCCTTACTACAACAGGAAACTACAACGTCGCGGCACTTACATCGACAGCACGGACGGTGACGATGTTCGAGATGATTATCGGTACATTGTATATCGCGGTTCTTGTTTCCTGGCTGGTAGGAAAATTCCTCTCAAGCAGGCAGGCAGGGGAATAATCATTTTTTTAGAGTCTGCATATCTGATCGGACCGCGATAAAAAAAGAGGACGGCGGCCGACTGAATTTGCATGAGCCGTATAAGTTCATCTGGCCCGGTAAATCACTTATTTTTACAGGAGGATACCAGCGTTGGGTCCAACTGGTATACATGCCGGCAGGAGTAAATTACTGCGTTCCCGGGGAAATTTATGGGACTTCCGGAGGACTACCGGGTCTTTTTTCCTGCTTTTGCACCTGGCATGAGAGAATTGATCCGGTCTCCGAACCGGTGGTATACTACCCTTATCATGAAGCCGACTACCAGCACTGAAGCGGTAGCAAGAATAATTCTTACCCATTCATTGAGGGCAAGGGGGACCGTTCCAAAGACCACCCCACCATATTGGACAATCAGGATTTGAGCAAGGACTATGAATACCATTACCCCGAAGAAGGTCGGGTTACCTTTAAAAAACGGTGGCATCTTTCCATCAAGTGCCCTGCAGTTAATACCATTCCAGACCGCAGCGATAACAAATGCTGCGAAAAACACCGTTGTTATTTCAGCGGGAGTGGTACCTCCCAGGAAGCCTGTTTTCATCTGGATTAAACCCCCGATAATAAAGAACGATCCGGTAACGATAATTGAAAACCACATGAATGGTGTAATAACCGGGGTATTTCTTTCAATAGGAAGGCGGTTCATCAGGTCACGGTGTGGTGCTTCCGAACAGAGTGCAAATGCGGCAAGTGTGTCCATAATCAGGTTAATCCAGAGTATCTGGATAATTGTGAACGGTTCAGGATACCCGAGGACAGAGGCTATGAATACAAGGAGGCAGGCACAGAAATTTATAGTCAGCTGGAACAACACGAAACGCTGGATATTCTCATAGAGGGATCTGCCCCACCAGACTGCACTGGTGATCGATGCGAAAGAGTCGTCAAGCAGGATAATATCGCTGGCTTCCCTCGCTACTTCGGTCCCTGCAATACCCATTGC
>JALOPT010000183.1 GCA_025453715.1 Methanoregulaceae archaeon
TATCCAGGTGGACAAATTAAACCTCTGGTACGGGGAAACAATGGCACTCCGGGATATCACGATGGGGATACCTGACCACAAGGTGACCGCCCTGATCGGCCCTTCCGGTTGTGGAAAATCAACCCTTCTCCGGTGTCTGAACCGGATGAACGACCTCGTGGACAGCTGCCTTATAAAAGGGGCTGTGAATTTCCATACCAGAAACATCTATGCCAGCGATGTTGACCCGGTTGAAATACGACGAAAAATCGGCATGGTATTCCAGAGGCCGAATCCGTTTCCGAAATCCATTTACGAAAATGTCGCTTATGGCCCCCGTGTTCACGGTATGAAAGAAAGGAAGCACCTGGATGCCATTGTAGAAAAAAGCCTGCGGAGTGCCGCGTTGTGGGATGAAGTAAAAGACCGGCTCCACGACTCGGCGATGGGCCTTTCGGGTGGGCAGCAGCAGCGGCTCTGTATCGCCCGGACACTCGCGGTGGAACCTGAAGTGATCCTGATGGATGAGCCCTGTTCGGCACTTGACCCGATTGCAACCGCAAAGATTGAAGGCCTCATTGAAGAATTAAAAACACACTACTCAGTTGTAATCGTTACCCACAACATGCAGCAGGCGTCCCGGGTAAGTGATTATACGGGGTTCATGTACATGGGTGACCTGGCCGAATTCGGGACAACACAGCAGATTTTCGAGAAACCCAAAGAAACGCTTACTGAAAATTACATAACAGGAAGATTTGGATAGGTGATACTGGTGGCAGATAAATTCCATGATGAACTAACAACACTCCGTCAGGATGTCGTCACAATGGCCCGTTTCGGGAGGGATATGCTGAACGACTCAATGAATGCCCTGCAATTACAGGACCTGGAGAAAGCGATGGAAGTAAAATCAAGAAAAACTTCGCTTTCAGAGCAGCATGATACTCTTGAAGACCGGATTTTCACGATGATCGCCCTGTACCAGCCGGTTGCCCGGGACCTGCGGACCCTGGTATGTTCACTCATGATAGTGCAGGGAAGCGAACGGATCGGGCGATACGGGAAGGATATTGCGAATGCGACGAGGCACCTTGACGAGAGTGAATCTACCGGAAATTTTATCAGCATCCCCCACATGGCAGAGCTCGTGGTCGCGATGATCGATGACGCAATCCTTGCTTACGAACATGATGACCTCAATACCATCAACGGAATGTCGAAACGTGATGATGTTGTCGACTCCCTCAGGACCTCGATATTCCGGGAATGCTTAACCTACATGATGGAAGACCCGCGGACTATTACCCGGTGCACCCACTACGTGATGATCTCCCGTTTCCTTGAACGGAGCGGGGACCATGCCTGCAAGATGGCAGAGAAAGTTCACTACATGGTCACTGGTGAACGGATAGAGATAAAATAGAACGTACTACTAATACGGACTGAAATGAACCCAGCATGCCAGGATAAAAAAAGTATCATTTTTCTCTGCAGTTACAACTCTGTCAGGTCACAGATGGCCGAAGGCCTGATGCGTCACTTGTGTGGCGACCGATATGACATCTATAGTGCCGGTGTTGCGAGTGGCGGGGTAAGTCCGTATGCTGTTGCGGTTATGCACGATATCGGGATCGACATTTCCCACCAGCGTTCAAAAACCCTGCACGAGTTCAAAGGCAGGCATTTCAACGTGGTGGTGACGTTGTGTGACCATGGAAAAGAGGCCTGCGTTTCCTGCCTCCCGAAAGGGGACCTGGTCCTGCATCATAACTTTCCAGCTCCGAACGAAATAGGACTCCCGAAAGAGGAAATCATGATACAATTCAGCGGGGTCCGGGACCAGATCAAGACCTGGCTGCTGCACCAGTTCGGCTAGTCCAAACCCGTTCCGAATTTATATTTTTATCTGGTATTTATGCCGATAATAAATAATCTATAGAATTTCTATATATGCATATATTTTCTGTCGGGAATCAGTATATATCCAGCGGTCGATGATAACTAGACCACTATGGTATTCGATCGTAAGAAATTAGGAATTGCAGGACTCGTCATAGCAGTCCTGCTTGTGTTTATGGTCTTTTCAACAGGCTGTGTCAACAACACAGCGGAAAAGACACAGACCGGGACTATTGTACCGACTACCGGCCCTACCCAGGTAACAACAACGGTTGCAACCCAGGGAGCAACGGCTGCAGCAGGTAATCCGCAGGCTGCTCAATCCGCTGCCGGAAGTAAGACCTTCAAGGTATCAGGTTCTACTACAGTTCTCCCAATTGCCCAGAACGCTGCAGATGCCTTCATGACGGCGAATCCTGGTACCAATATCCAGGTATCCGGCGGCGGGTCCGGTGTTGGTGTCCAGCAGATCGGCGACAAGCTGGTTGATATCGGGATGTCCTCCCGGGACCTGACAAAGGCTGAGATGGCGAAATACAAGGACTTCGTCGTCATCCCGGTTGCTCTCGATGGTATTGCGGTAATTGTCAATTCCCAGAACAACCCGGTAAATTCCCTGACTATTGCCCAAATCCGGGACATTTATAGTGGAAAAATTACCAACTGGAAAGATGTCGGCGGTAAGGACATGACCATCGTCGTAATCGGCCGTGACAGTGCATCAGGCACCCGCACCTTCTTCACCGACACGGTGATGAACAAGACGAATTACGTAAAGACCCAGTTTGAGAAAAATTCGAACGGTGCAATCCAGCAAAGTGTTTCCCAGACACCCGGTGCAATCGGGTATGTCGGGCTTGGTTATATCGATCCGTCAGTAAAAGCATTGACGATCAATGTTAATGGGACACTCGTGGAACCGTCAACCAGGACAGTCCTTGATAAGAGTTACCCGATTTCAAGGTCACTCCTGATGATCACCAACGGGCAGCCCACAGGTCTTGTAAAAGACTATATTGACTACATCCTGGGCCCAGATGGCCAGAAAATGGTAATAAAAGAAGGCTTTGTGCCTATACCCTGAAATATTATTTTTTCGATTTAGTCTCCCGTTTAAGTTTTCCAGAAGGTGAACCGGAAAATAATGGCAAGCAAAATGGGGGATCAGAAAAGGAATTATTTCTTATACCCGGTCTTTTCGTCAAGTTTCCTTTCCAGGTCAAAGAGAAGAAACATATCAATATCAGCGTAGGATTTTTCGCCTGTCTCGAATGGATTGTCCATATCTTTTATCAGGAGAAGCAGAGCGATCAGCAGCATGGAGAGGACTGTGAACAGAACAAGCCCCTCGTAATAGGGATCAAGTTTAACAAAGAATAACAGCAGCACAACACCTGCGGCAGCCAGCTCTGCAATTGCATACGCTGCAGGTATGAACGATGTTTCGGCGATAGTCTTTACCCGGTGTGAAAGGCGGTCGATAGCGGTAAGTTCACTTTTGAGTTTAATAATAAAATTCGGTGGGACTCCCTCGTCAACGAGTATTGAAACGTCCCTTGTGACCGCATCAATTGCATTATCCATTGCATCAAGGTCCCAGTGGTTATCCCGGAAGTTCCTGTTAATACACCGCATCAGGGCTGCAACATTCCCCTGCATCCCGTTAATAATTGTCATATCCTTCACCCGGACAAGCGTGAGGTCGCTGTAAAGAGTCCTGAT
>JALOPT010000184.1 GCA_025453715.1 Methanoregulaceae archaeon
ATAACCATACGTTTCATGTTTCCCTCTCCTGGAGTGCCGGGCAGGAAAAGCACGATAACCTTCAATTCATATGTACACAACCGGTTATAACCGGTGATCTAAAAAAAGCCTGCTTCTCTGCTGGCAACTAATTATCCCGCGATTTTTTAATATTTCCCTGGTACCGGTCACTGGCCCATTAATGTGAGCGGAGTTTTAAAATCTGCAGCCCCATTACAATATAGGTCGCGTCAGATGTATCAAAAAGTCTTATTTCCCACGGATTTCTCCGTTCACTCGCAACAAGTCATGGAGCGTATCGGGGAAATCCCTGGTATACGGGAAGTGGTGCTGCTGCATGTAGTGGATACCGCGAGTGTGCAAAAAACGGGAGCGGGTCCGGGAACGGAGATTGAACCTGTGACAAGCCTGCTGGAACAAAATAAAAAATTTATCGGGGACCTTGGTTTAACGGTACAGTCTCATATCGAAATAACGGAAAAAACGGCTCACCAGGGAACGATTGGTTCCCGGATCCTGGAAACGGCGGAAAGGGAAAACGTATCCATGATTGTGATGGGAGCGAGGGGAAAGAGCCTTCACGACCTGTTCCTTGGCAGTGTGTCTATCTACGTGCTGCACCATGCAACTGTACCGCTTCTCCTGGTAAAATCTCCGCAGCAGGATAGCACCGGGGAGCGGGCGACACCACCTGCAACCCGGCCTCTATTCGCAAAAGTCCTGATCCCAACGGATTTCTCTGCTCCTGCAGGGGAAGCACTCCGGTTTGTGAAGGAAACTGCAGGGATTGATGAGATTATCCTGTTGAACGTGGTACATGCTGAAAAAAACGACTCCGGACTCCCTGGACTTATAAAGAGTGCGACAGTGAATATCGGGCTGATCAGGGACGAGCTTGCCCGGTCAGGGTTTAAGGTTAAGGAACATGTCCGTGTGGGGTATCCACCCGATGAAATCAACCTCCTTGCCGGGCAGGAGGAGATTACTCTCATCGCTATGAGCCCGCTCGGGGAAGGCTGGCTCCGCGGACTGAAGGAATTGTTTGTCGGGAGCACGACCTATGCGGTGGTGAGAAGAGCAGATCGCCCGGTACTGGTCTTCAGACCCATAAACCGGGAATATTGAATTGTATCGTAAAACAGCGTTGTAAATGAGCGAATATCCTGTACCTGGAACACTATGGACACACCTCCTCCGATATGGGGTTTACCTTATCACCTGGTAACACTCCTGATTCCTTTTCTCATCTTATCAGTCCAGGTAATGGTAATGTACGCCACGCTGCCGTATCCTCTGTTTCTTATCATGATCGGGCTGATGGTCGCCTATATCCTTCCTCCGGCAGGAAAAGAATCGGTCATTCCTATAGGGATTGCTCTCGGTATACCGTGGTGGTACATGGCACTCTCAATTGCTATGATTGATATCGAGACCTGCCTCTTCATGGTGCTCAATTTTGAACTGGCCTATAAAATACCCTATCTCGGCAACCTTTTGATGAAGATAACAGATAAAACCAGGATTTTTTTTACCGCCCACACGTGGCTTGTCGGGCTGAATTTTGCTGCCGTGGTACTGATGGTCATGGTCCCGGTACTGGGGAGTGGGGGGGTACGTGGTTCAATTGCCGGAAAGCTCCTTGGTATGAAGAATTACCTCGTGTTTCTGGCAGTATTAACCGGGACCCTTATCGGCTGTTTTGGTATTGCGCTTGCGTCTGATGCCATCCTGAATAACCTCTGTGCCAACGGCATGCTGCCACCGGATATCAGTGCACTTGTCTGTAACGGGGGATGACCCGTATGTACTACCTCAAAACGTAACTGGGTTGGATAATGAAAATTAACACCTGGTGGTAGTAATTATCTCCTTCAGGATGTCATGGCACCGTCTTTTTCTACCAGTGGGGTCCGGTTATTGGGCGATGTGTTGGGGATGTCAGGTGTATGTTGAAACGGGTATGTAAAAAAAATAATACGTGATTATCCGGGGTTGACCTGTCCCTTTTATTGTCGATACTGTTATTACGCGTTGTTTATCTGACTGGTTGTCCCGTAGTTTCTTCGTCGGAATGGTAGTCAGGGTGGGTCTCCTGTCGTGCAAGGATTGCAAGGACAAGGATAATGATGCCTACCACAAACGCAAACAAAAACGCAAGGTCAAACCCTGCCGTGAGTACTTCAATCCTGATGTATGCCGGTGCTACCTCGGTAATCCTGTTGTGGGCCGCAATCGCGTTAATCCCCCTGATAAATATGATATTGAAGACGGCGATCCCGATTGTCATTGGCGCGAAACGTTCAAGGCTCGTAAGGCTGGATACCATGCCCTGGTATTTCTTTCCGACCGAGTTCATGATCATGTTTGATGCCGGTGTCAGCATCAGGCCGAGGCCGAAACCGATGAGGAGCAGGCACAGGACAACAAACCCGGTGGTTGTATCCGGCCGGATACGTGCCATCAGGAAATACCCTGCAACAATGGAAATCCCTGCTGCGATGCTGAGTACCCTGCCTCCTGCCCTGTTATAGAGCATCCCTGCAAGGATCCCGCCGACCATCATGGCAGCCGAGAGGGACGTTAATATCAACCCGGCAACGGACGGGGTGTATCCCTGCACGTACTGGAGATAGAAGGGTAGCAGGTAACTGATCCCGGCAAAGCTGAAGAACAGCAGGACCATCGTTGTATTGGTGAGGAGGAAATTTTTCCGTTTGAACAGGCGTAACTCGAGCAACGGGTCGGGAACCCTGAGTTCGCACCATACAAAACCGCCGAGCAAGACAACCGAGAGGGCCAGGGAACCAAGGATAACCGGGTCGGTCCATCCAAGTGTCTGCCCTTCTGATAATGCAAAGAGCAGGGAGGCCAGGCCTGTGAATATCAGGACTGCACCGGCCCGGTCGAACCCGTCCACCCGTTCCCGGGCCCTCATCGCCGGGATCACCTTTGCACCAAGGAGAATTGCACAAATTCCTACCGGTACATTGATGAAAAAGATCCAGTTCCATGAGAGGAACTGTGTCAGTATCCCGCCGATAGTCGGCCCGATTGCGGTCCCAAGAGCGGCGAACGTCAGGACGACCCCCATGGCTTTTCCTTTCTGTTCCATGGGGATATATGCCGTGACCATCGCAGGCCCGATTGCCGTGATCATGGCGCCGCCAACCGCCTGGGCTGCCCGTGAAGCAATAAGAACAGGAAAGGAATGAATTAAATCCGGGAGAAGCCCGCAGGAAAATGATCCGATGGTGAATATAAGGAAACCCGAAAGGAAGACCTTTTTAAACCCGATCACGTCGGAAATTTTGCCGAATATCAGGACACACCCGGCCATCACCAGCAGGTAAATCGTCGATACCCAGCTCACGGTGCTGGTTGTGACGTTGAATGCTTCAGATATCGTTGGAAGCGCGATATTGACAATTGTCCCGTCAAGTGCGGACATAAATGTGGCAAGTGATATCGAAATTATAAGGAGACCGAATCCTGTCTTTTTGGTTCCTTCCCGGTTCAATTCCATACCTCCCCAATTGGTGTGCCGGACATAAGAGGGTTGCCGTTTCTCCGAGGACCGGGGGGATAGCCATT
>JALOPT010000185.1 GCA_025453715.1 Methanoregulaceae archaeon
CCCTGTCATCGCAACAATCAATACCAAGCAGGGCTAGTGTTGATTGATGGTGATGATATGCAGGTACTAGGGATCTCCGGGAGCATGAGAAAGGACGGCAATACGAGCATTCTTGTACAGACCATTCTGGGCCAATGCAATGAAAAGGGACTGAGCACCAGGTTCATCTCCCTTGCGGACAAGAAAATTCACCCCTGCATCGGCTGTGAGAAGTGTAAAAAGGAACACGAATGCTCTATTACAGACGATGACTGGGAAGATATCGCATCGCAGATACTTGACTGTGAAGTGCTTGTGATCGGGTCCCCGACCTATTATTACGATGTTTCGGGGCAGCTGAAGAACTTCATCGACCGGACATATTCATATTACCATGACCGGAGGCTTGCCGGGAGGAAGGCGGTGGCCGTTTCGGTCGAAGCGGATAAAGGTGGATCAAGGGCAATCCAGACCATCGAGGGGTTCCTGTCTGCCCATGAGTTTTCCTATGTGGGCCACGTGAAAGGGAAGGGATATCTCGCCGGGGATGTACTAAAGGATACGGAAGCAATAGAGCATGCAAAGAAAATAGGGGACAAGATATCACGGCTGTTCCATGCCAGGGATTAAGAGAGTATTTTTAAACAGGCATATTTTTTATCTTTTCGCATAAATAACTCCGATATTGACTTCCACACCAGTCATTGACCCATCTCTACAACCCGTGCCCCGGAAACATGCCGGTCATGACCCGGCCTGTAAGAATTTAGACAGGGTTATAGCCCTCAGTGACGGGGTCTTCGCATTTGCTGTCACCTTACTCGCCCTCTCACTCATAGTCCCGACGTTATCCACCGGAGCGCGTCAGACCGAATTAGTAGCTGATCTCATGGGTATGGGACCGACATTTATCAGTTATTTTGTCAGTTTTTTTGTCATTGCATCATGGTGGCGGGGCCACCACCGGGTGTTTACGTATATAAAACGGTGTAATTCCACCCTTATAAGCCTTAATTTCTATTTCCTCCTCTGTATTACGATAATTCCATTCCTGACCAACCTGATCATCCAGTATGGCAGTTTCGAACTCGCAACCATATTGTTTGCATTCATGCAGGTCGTGACCGGGGTTATGCTTATCATCATCTGGATGTATGCATCCGGAAACCACCGCCTTACTGACCCCCACCTGAATGTACGGATTATCAGGTTCAATTACCACCGGGAACTGATTGTAATCGCTGTTTTTCTCATATCGATCCCTGTTGCCCTGTTCAGTACGGCCCTTGCACAAATCTCGTGGATTGCTCTGGCGCCGCTTGCCAGTATCCTCCAGCGGGCATACCGCGACGTGGGAGAGCTGGTAGAGGAGGAGATAGATGCCAGGGATAAGAAGGATTGATCGGTGCAATATTCAGGTAGGATCTTATTCAAGCCATGTTGTTATTCGGTATTCCGGAAAATTTATTTTTTCAGGTATCCTGTAAAAACCGAATTTCCGGTTCTGCTGATTATGCTCTCAAATCTATCCTGGAGATTTTTGGTATTCTGAAATTTGCCCACGCTCCCGGGAGATCCGCCCCACTGCTTCGGAAACCCCGGGTAGGATAGGAAATGGCCTTTTTATCTCTGGAACTTTCAGGAATACTGCAGTTGAACCCTGCCCAAAGGATATTTTGCCGGGGGTAGGACAGGGGGTGAAACACCCTCGTTGTCTTACGTGTTTTCCCTTCAATTCGAAACACGCGAGGGTGTCAACAAACCCGGATTTTCACACAAACCCATAAAGAGTGGTGCGCTGGCAGAGTTCGCGGCCAAGGTCATCTGCCAGGACTTTCATTTCTGAAGGGTCCAGGTAATCAGTGTTGGTCGCACCTGCTCCTTTCGAGATACTCTCTTCAAACATCGTCCCGCCGATATCATCAGCCCCGGCCATGAGACCGAGTTGCGCCATTTTGATACCGGTTTTAACCCATGAGACCTGTATATGGGGGATGTTATCTAAAAAAAGCCTCGCAACGGCGACCATCAGGATATCTTCCCTACCGGTGGCCCCGGGCCTTGCGGTCCCTTCCCTGAAAAGGCGCGTGTTCATGTGGACAAAGGAGAGCGGCACGAACTCGGTAAACCCGTGGGTATCATCCTGGATATTCCGAAGGATTTCAAAATGCCTCATCCGATCTTCAACCGTTTCACAATGGCCATACATGATCGTTGCCGTTGTGGGTATGCCAAGCAGGTGCGCTTCCCTGATAATTTTCTCCCATTCCGATGTGCGAATTTTTCCGGGGCATATCACGTCGCGTACCGTATCAACGAGGATCTCTGCCGCGGTCCCGCACAGTGAGCCGAGACCTGCCCTCTTCATCTCCACAAGCATTTCTCCTGTAGAGATACCACTTTTCCTTGCCCCGTACGCAATTTCCATGGGGTTACTTGCATGAATGTGTATGCCCGGGGCTTCTTCATGAAGGGTGCGGATTATCCCGGTGTAAGAGGACGCATTAAAATCCGGGTGCAGGCCACTTACCGTGCATATTTCTGTGACCTTCCTCTTCCGGGCGAGGGCAGCCTTCTGCCTGATCTCATCAGTCCCGAAAAGGAATGTTCCCGGATCCCCTGGTTTTTTGGAAAAACCACAGAAACCGCAGTTGTTTACGCAGATATTCGTGACATTGATGTTCTGGTTTCTTACGTACGTTACCAGGTTCCCGTTTACCCGTTCCCGTACCTTGTCAGCTACAGATGCAATGTCCCATACACGCCGGTCCCGGACCGACATGAGCTGTATTCCCTCCGCGCTGGTGAGCCTGTGTCCACCAAGAATATCATCCAACAATTGCAGGACGGGATCTGTCACCTGAAATTTCCACCTCGTTTGCCTAATCTGACGAAGGATGGCAGGGCAGATAAATTCATCCAATGGGTTCTGCCTGCGATACTGATGGCTTACTCCTGAATCCTTATCGGCGTTTAACACCAACATCCCATCGAACACGCATGATCGAAGAAACAATTCCGCTCAAACATTCAGATGGAAAAGGTTTTGTCATTCCACTCGGTACCATCAACCTAGTCGGAGTCGTGGCCAGGAAGGGTATGGTGGGGTGTGGTGCCTTTGACGTTTCCGCGCTGAATAATTTTACCTACCCGGCTGCGAAAGTCCGTCCGCTGACCGGTCCGTCAATTGTGACCCTCAATGATCTCCTGAATGACCGGTAAGGCAGCACTCGACCTGCTTTCGTGAACCGGGAGCCCTGCACCACGATTTTTTTTATTAACGACCTAACCCCGGTGGAGATGATTCACTCAGTACAGGTCCCCTGGAGGAGATGGTACAGTGTGGTCCTCTGCCGGAGAGGGCGCCCGAGGTCCTTTGCTATCCGCTCCATTATCACCGGGTCAAGGTATTCGGCACTTTCCGCGCCGGCATCTCTTGATACATCGTCCGCAAACATCGTCCCTGCGAAGTCATTGGCACCTGATGCCAGGGCAAGTTCACTCATCTTCAGGCCGAGTTTTCCCCATGAGACCTGGATATTCTTAAAATTATCAAGGAACAGCCGCGAGACCGCTACCAGGAGTATATCTTCCATCCCGGTCGCACCTGCCTTCGCAATACCCTGCCGGTAGAGAGGGGTACCAGTATGGATATAGGTTAACGGGACCAGTTCGGTGAATCCACCGGTCTCATCCTGGATCTCACGGAGTATGGACAGGTGTCTTGCCCGGTCCATGGCAGTTTCATACGAGCCGTACATGATAGTCGCCGTGGTCGGGATCTTCATCCGGTGGGCTTCCCTTATGATCTGTACCCACATTCCGGTCTTAACTTTATTCGGACATATTACCGACCGGACTTCATCCACAAGGATTTCTGCGGCGGTCCCCTGTAGTGAACCTAACCCCGCATTTCTCATCCGTTCCAAGACTTCAATGGTGCTGATGCCACCCCTTTCGGAGGCATGGGCAACCTCATCGGGGCTGAAGGCGTGGATATGGACTCCGGGAGCTGCCCGGGTAACCCACGCAAGGATATCCTCGTAGGACTCAATAGTGAAATCGGGGTGGACACCGGAGAGCATGCATATTTCAGTGACGTTCCGCTCTGCTGCGAGTGCCACCTTCTTTTCGATTTCCTCCCGGTCATTGCAGTATGCTCCATCATCACCCGGGCTTTTCCCAAACCCGCAAAACCCGCAGAGATTTTTACAGATATTCGTAATATGGATATTCTGGTTTCGGACATACGTGATGATATTCCCGGCTTTTTTCTCCCGCATATCATCCGCGGCTGCGAGGATTGGGAATACATCACGGCCCCTGATGTCGAGAAGCGCGGCTGCTTCAGGCTCTGTCATACGGTACCCACCACCGATATCACGTAGCAGCTGGCACAGGTCCATGTTCACCCTCGGAATTATTTCTTCTGTTTATTCTTTTTCCCGGGTTTTACCTGGCTTTTTGCAGTTTCCCTGCTTCGGAGATACCACTCGTGAAGGATGATTAGCAGGATGATGATGATTGCAACAGGGATTATGTTTAGCGGGAGGTACCCTACAAGGGGAACAGAAAAGACAGCTTTGCCAACAATCCATTCCGGTTTAACGGGTTCGATCGCCCCGAGACTCGTATAATGTGAAAGCCCTGATCCCTGGTCACTCCTCCAGTTGTTATCCCCTTTCGTAATATAGCCACCATGGGTATTGGTGCTGTTCAGCGGTACGATAAATCCGATATCAGGGTCAGGTGAAGGAATAAGCGAACCCTGGGCGGTGTAATTTTCTTTTGTTACCGGGATATAACTCGTTGGCGAGTGTTTTCCACCGCTCGGGTTAACATAGGCGACCAGCGTGCTGCCCGGTTCCTCGTATACCATTGCACGGTGGATGATCGGGTGTGCCCCCCCGATAAACGGTATCGGGGAACCGGTCCCCCCGTTCGGGTTATAGATTATTACATCACCATAATCCCCGAATTTGGAATACCCCGACTCTTTACCCTCGGTCCAAGATTGAAGCGGGCCAAACCTGTCTGCCTGGACAACGAACACAAGATCCCCTACATTCATATGCGGCACCATGCTCTCAGACTCTATTGTCACAACAGCAGGCCACGTACCGCTGACGGCGAATAAGAGGGCGGCTATTGAACCGACTACAATGACTACCCATAGGAACTCGCGGAGTATTGAAACGAATTTATTGTCACTCTTTTTGAATTTTTCAAAAACTGAGGCCTTTTCCTGATCCTCACTGCTATCTTTCATTCGTCTTTTTATGTTAGTACTATTGTCATATAATTAATCGCGTGAGGGCATTGGAATGTAGGATAATATGTGGTCCCCGGAACTGCAGTCCGGTAATGACAATGCCATGCAGGCCGTTATGATTTGTCTGCCCGTCCCCGATCTAAAATCCTATATCGGCAGCAGGGAATAGTATTAGATCAGATGCTTGATACCGAGACCATTGTCCAGCGGTTTCTCGATACAAAATTGCAGGTCCACCCGGAAGTGGTGAGATATCTTGCCGAAAACGGAGACAATGACCTGCTGGAACGCGTGGTCTCTTCTGTACCGGGTGACACGATTGTTGTCATGGCGCAGCATGTACCTGGAATGGGACTCTCGAAGGACGGGACACGATTCCTGACCGACCCCGAAGTCGAGATAATAAACGGGGGGGAGGGATCATCAGGAGGAGTCCTCGGAGTTACGGACTATCTCCATTATTTCAGGCACCGTTACGACCACCTCGGCGGCCTTATCCGGAACCGGTGCAGCGCGATGCCTATCGAAGCACTGAAAAAACCACGGTACCGTGAAGAAAAATGCACGATCATCGGACTTGTTTCCGAGGTAAAAAGCACAACCAAGGGCCACCGGCGGGTCGACGTGGAAGATGCTACCGGGACCGTGGCAGTGCTCTTCAATAAAGACAGGCCTGGATTTGCCGACGCTGAAACACTGCTCCCGGATGAAGTCATCGGGGTGAAGGGTTCGTTGTCATCTGACGGAAAACTGTTGTTTGCAGACCAGCTCCTGAGACCTGACATCCCTCACAGCCATGCACCCTACACGAGTGACACACCCGGTAAAGCGGTATTAATCTCTGACATTCATGTCGGTAGTGATACGTTTCTCGATGATGCCTGGGAACGGTTTTCACAGTGGATCCGCGGTGCGGAGGTCTCATATCTCCTTTGCGCGGGGGACCTTGTCGATGGAATTGGTATATATCCAGGGCAGGAATCAGAACTCACGATAAAGAATATTTATGAGCAGTATGACTTCCTTGGGGAACTGCTCCAGTCCCTGCCGTCCCGGTTGAAAATTATCCTCGCTCCCGGTAACCACGATGTCGTCCGTGGGGCCGAACCACAACCGGCAATCCCGAGAAAGTTCACCGGTAAATTTCCTGATAATTGTGTATTTGTCGAAAATCCTGCTCTCGTCAGCCTCCAGGGGGTCCGGGTACTGATGTATCATGGAAGGTCAATCGACGACCAGATCGGCCTTACACCGGGTGCCTCGTACGAAAACCCGTCCCCGATGATGGAATGGATGCTTAAACGCCGTCACCTTGCACCTACCTACGGGAGGAAGACACCAATCGCTGCAGACAGGCAGGACCACCTGAT
>JALOPT010000033.1 GCA_025453715.1 Methanoregulaceae archaeon
GGGGACGGTTTAGTTATCCCTTTGCGTGGAGCATAACCCAGACGTATCTTATATCAGGATATTAAAGGAAAAAAGAGGTTTTTGTTTCAGCCCGGTTACACCGGGGCTTGGAATTTGCCGTTTTATAAAGATTCAGGTATTATCTTTTATTTCTTCTTCTGCCGGTTCTTCGGCCATTATGGTTTCCGGCTTCATCTGCGGGAAGAGGATTACTTCCTTGATCGAGTCGCGGTTCGTAAGGAGCATCACCAGGCGGTCAATTCCGAGACCTACCCCGCCTGTTGGCGGCATGCCGAACCCGAGCGCTGTGATGAAATCCGAGTCGATCATCTGGGCCTCCATATCCCCGGCCCTGCGTTTTGCGTCCTGGTCCTCGAACCGGGCCAGCTGATCAAGCGGGTCGTTCAGTTCGGAAAATCCGTTTGCAATCTCCATGCCGTTAATGAACAGCTCAAACCGCTCGGTGAAACCCTCCTTTTCCCTGTGCTTTTTTGCAAGAGGGGAGTTTTCTACCGGGAAATCGTAGACGAACGTTGGCTGGACCAGTTGTTCCTCCACCATACCTTCGAAGAACAGGACAAGGAACTCCCTCCGGGTCTGTGGTTTTTCATAGTCCTCGATCCGGTTCTTCCTTGCAATTTCGCGGAGTTCCTCAGGAGTATGGGCATGGATATCAACACCGGCAATCTCCCTGACCGCATCTTCCATCGATAATTTCCTGAACGGGGGTTCGAATTTGAGGGTGACATCGCCATATGCAATATCATACTTCCCATGAAGCGTGTAGACGAGATGGGAGATGATCCCCTCCGTTAGTTCCATCATGTCACGGAAATCCTTATAGGCCTCGTATATTTCAACCATCGAGAACTCGGGGTTATGGCGGGTGTCGATGTCCTCGTTCCGGAAATTCCTCGCGACCTCAAAGACCTTCTCGAAACCACCGACCACCAGACGTTTCAGGTACAGCTCGGGCGCAATCCTGAGGAACAGCTTCTGTTCAAGGAAATTGTGAAATGTTGTGAACGGCCTCGCGTTTGCTCCGCCGTAAATAGGCTGGAGGATAGGAGTCTCAAATTCAAGGAAGTCCCGCTCATCTAAGTACCTCCTAATCAATGAGATAACACGGCTCCGTGTCCTGAAAACCTGCCGGCTCTCATCGTTCACAATAAGGTCAACATATCGCTGACGGTACCGTTTTTCAACATCTTTTAAGCCATGGAACTTTTCCGGTAATGCACAGACAGATTTACAAAGCAGGGTCACCTGGTCAACCCAGATCGTGATCTCCCCTAATTTTGTCCTGAATACGTGTCCGGTCACCCCTACGATATCCCCCCGTTCAAGGTTCCTGTTGAAAAAATCGTATTGCTCTTCACCAAGATCGTTTTTTCTTATATACAACTGGATACGCCCGCTGTCATCTCCAAGGTCTGCGAATATTGTTTTCCCATGGTTCCGGACGGTAAAAATCCTCCCGGCTGTTTTAACACCTTCCTCGCTCTTTTCGTGCTCAATTGAATGAAACTGCTGCTTGATCTCCTCTATTGTATTGTTTCGTTCAAATTTCGCCGGATAGAGCGGTACGCCGGCCTCCTGTATTGTCTTGATCTTGTCAAGTCTCGCCTCGTCAAAATTGAGGGATTCTGGTGTCAAACTCATCTGGTACTCATCTCCCGTTAATTGAGGGGATTTCCACGGGCCCCGCCTCCATCGGAAAACATATTGTTTAACCGCAATGAGGGGGCTGTTCCCGCGGGACGGCTCAATATATTCACATCAGTACATCATACCCGGGTGGTTTCTGAAGCGAAATGTACCTGATAAATTCTCCCGGGGGGATAATAATACCTTCAATGGACCTTCTTCAGCAGGAAAAAAATGCGTGAGTATGAAAAGAACATCTGAATAGTCAGCTACCCGCTTTTAGTCCTTACGTCTTCGTCATAATCATGCTAATCGCCTCGCTAATCATCTCCCGGACACCCTCAATGTCATCTCGGTATGCCCTTTTTAAAGCGGGGATCGCCTCCGGGTCGCCGAGGTATCCAAGTGCCCAGGCGGTTTTCTGCCGTACTCTCCAGTCTTCATCTGAAAGGGCCTCGATCAGGGGGCCGACTGCACGCGGGTCACCGGTCCGGGCAAGAGACTCCGCGGCTTTCCAGCGTCTGGCCGGATCCTGGTGTTCCAGCATAGCGATATAAAAACGAAACTTTTTCTCATATTCGCTGGTGTCTGTATCATCAACCGCCGGAAATGGTGAGTCCGTCATTCCTTGTTCCCATACGATAAGGGAACTATAATATATCACCGCTGTGAATCTCATCGATACGACCGGGCAATAGCCCGAAGACCCCGGGTAGTAAAGAAATTGCGGTCATATCAACCAAATAACAAGTAAATGATGCCCGGATTCCGGCTAATTCCGGAAGATCCCCGTGGTGATTACAGAATGGACCCTCCAAAATCGGTGTACAGGATAGATAACGGGACTATAGTAATTGAGCTTGTCCTCCGGAACGTAATGCAGCTCTTCAATTCCCTGGACCCCTCCCCGTTTCATGAAAAAGAACTGGACCCGGATGCCGAGGAATATATTTTTAACGCGGTTGTAGACCAGCCAAAGAAAGTCCCCGTTAAAATGACGATTTATCTTCCTGAAGAGGCGATTACGGACACAACACGGAGTTCAATTATCCTCGGTATCCATAACCATTTCATCTACAAGGCATCAGTTTCAGACCGTGAACTCCGGAGGCTGTTTGAACGGGGGAGGACCGTACTCATAATCGCCATGGGCTTCCTGTTCGGAACGCTCTTCGCACGCCAGATCCTTGCCACATTTGAACAGACACTCCCGATCAGGATGGCCCAGGAAGGTCTCCTGATTTTAGGATGGGTCACCCTGTGGGAGCCGGCGTATATTTTTATATACGGCTGGTGGCCGATTGTCCAGAAACGAAAGATTTACAAGAAAATTACTACAATGGAGATTGAAGTGCTGCCAGTCCCCGCATCAAAGTAGATACAATAAGGGCAGTTAACCGGGGTGCCTGCAGCGAATGAAAAGAGCACCCGGTATTTTTTCGGTTGGAGGATACAGTAGTAGTTATGGTAAAGAAAGTAGTGCTGCTTTCCGGGAGCCCAAGGCCGAACGGGAACACGGCCCAGGTCATTGAAGAGTGTGCGAAAGTAATCCGGGGGTCAGGGGTTGAAACTGAGGTGTTCTCCCTTGTGGGAAGGAAGATCGAGTCCTGCACCGCCTGTTACCAGTGCAGGGAACTTGGCTGCTGCGTGATTAACGACGGGCTGAACGAACTCATCGAACTGCTCAGGGATGCGGACGGGTTCATTGTCGCATCCCCAGTCTATTTCGGTACGGCAAGGGGGGACGTAATGGCAGCCTTGCAGCGGGTTGGCCTTGTATCAATGGTGACCGATAATTTCCTCCGCTGGATGGTCGGCGGACCGATCGCCATAGCCCGCAGGGGGGGACATACAGCGACAATACAGGAAATGCTCATGTTCTTCCTGATCAACGAAATGATCGTACCAGGTTCCAATTACTGGAACATGGTATTCGGGCATGAACCAGGCGGGGTGTGGAATGATACCGAGGGTATCGCAACCATCCGGTTGTTTGCGGAAAATGTCGCGGAACTGGTGCAGAAACTGGACTGAAAACAACCATCACAGACGTAACACTGAGCCGGGGAATTATCACCTTTTTTATCAGAAAGAGTCATGGTGTAAGTCCGGTACCGGGTTATTACCCCTGAAGAATGAGTACGGCTGATCCAGTATCGCTTGATTTATACTCCAACAAAGACTATAGTCGCCTGACACAGGAAGGCGAACCCTGATTTGAGTACAAACATTATTGAAGTAAAAGACCTCGGGCACCAGTATGGGGAGTTCAAGGCAGTGGACGGGATCAGTTTTAGTGTTGGCAAAGGGGAAATTTTCTCCTTCCTCGGCCCTAACGGGGCAGGAAAAAGCACGGCAATCAATGTGCTGATTACTCTTCTGAAACTCCAGAACGGTGAGGCCAGTATCGCAGGGTACGATGTCAGGACAGAGCCGGAAAAAGTCCGGGAATCAATAGGAATTGTATTCCAGGAGGTCACCCTTGACCGTGACATGACGGTCTGGGAGATCCTTGAGTTCCATGGCAGGCTCTACGGGATGGCGCGGTCAGACAGGAAAGACCGAATCCAGGAGATCCTCGAGCTGGTGAAACTGGAGGAAAAGAAGGACACCTATGTAAAAAAACTGTCCGGAGGGATGAAACGGCGGCTTGAAATCGGCAGAGGGCTCATGACAAGGCCGATCGTCCTCTTTCTTGACGAGCCGACCATTGGTCTTGACCCACAGACACGGATGAGGATGTGGGATTATATCAGGGCAGTAAACGAAGAGGGGACAACGATTTTCCTTACCACCCACTACATGGACGAGGCGGACAACCTTTCTGACCGGATCAGCATTATCGACCACGGAAAGATTATTGCGAGCGGAAAGCCATGGGAACTTAAAAATGCCCTTGGCCAGGACCTGATTTACCTTGAGACCAGCGATAATAAGAAGGCGGCCGCAATCATTTCTGACCTGGTACATGTAAGTGATGTAAGTGACAAAGGGAAGGGGATCCTTATCACCACGAATGACGATGGGACGAAGGTACTTCCCCTGCTTATTGAAGAGATCCGGGGCAGTGGCATCAGTGTCATCACGGTGAACCTGAAGAAACCCTCGATGGATGACGTCTTCGTCCATTTCACCGGCCGCGAGCTCCGCGATGATAAACCCGAGAAGATCTCAACGGCGTTCGGGAGGAGGTGAACGGTGCACTACGGGTTCATGACCATCTACTGGCGGGACATGATCAGGTTTGTCAGGTTCAAGACGCTCCTGATCTCATCGCTCATCCAGCCGGCATTGTGGATGGCTTTTTTCGGCATTGCCATGTCTGCCAATTTTGATCGGCTCGGGGCGTCAATCCCCCCAATCCCGGGGGTCCCGGAAGTACAGTACCTGACCTACATGGCTGCCGGTGTCATCGCGATGACCACGCTTTTTACAAGCCTGTTTGGCGGGATTGTCCTGTTGTTTGATAAAAACTGGGGACTGATGAGGGAGATCATGGCAAGCCCTCTCCCGAGGGACCATATTATATTCGGTATAGCGCTCTCGGGCATGACAAAGTCCTTTATCCAGGTGATCATTGTCATGGCATTCGGGCTGCTTATAGGAGTACAGTTCTTTGCAGGGTATACCATCGGACAGACAATCATTGCATTGCTCGGGATCATGCTCTTTGTGGGGATGTTCTCAATCGGGTTCCTCTTTTTCTCAGCGGCAATCTCCATATCGATGGAAACACCCGAGGGCCTGCAGGGGATTATCACCCTCCTGACGATGCCGATCTTTTTTGCAAGCAATGCTCTCTACCCGGTAGAGGCTTTTCCACCGGTTTTGCAGGCGATCTCAACCGTTAACCCGCTCTCCCAGCTGGTCAACGGGGTCCGGTATTTTGCAATCGGGGATAATTTCACGACGATGGGCATTCATTATGTATATACAACCGGCGAAATCATTCTCTCGTTTTCCATACTGGTAGTATTTGCTGCCTCTATGTTCGTCGTTGCATGGTGGAGTTTCAAGAAGGCGGTTGTTACCTGACCAACGGATAAAACCAGTTTTCCGGACCAAGTCCTCGGAGGTATCACAATAAACCCCTTGAAAATTATATTTTTTGGTGATGGTCAACAAACGCCACAGGATTTTTTTCCGACTCATGACCAATTCAAAAAATGTAAGTTAGAATTGGAAAATAAGACGCTCCAGAGGGAATTGCCCCCCGCTGCTACGACAGTCCCCAGGTGGGATAGTCCCTGGACTGTTGAACTTCTCAAAATGAAGGGATTAACTCAACTGAATATAATTCTCTCCTGGTTTAACAAACAAATTGTATCGTGGTGGTTCCAACTTATGAACACCAATTTTTTAATAGATCCTTGTTTATTGCAATAATACGGGCCCATTCCCGATTATCAGGCCTCATCTGGTATAGACCTCTGAAAAGGCATCAGCCGGTCCCCGAATACTACGGGGAACCCGGTGTTGCGGTGACCTCCAGGGGTTCCGCTTCAGGGACAAATACACGTGCAGATGATAGTTCAGTCATAAAATCGTCGATATGATACATGTCGGTAAGCACCATCTCGCGAAACCTTACAGCCGGTATTAAAGCGCCGAATTTCCACCCGTCCCGTGCCGGGAGCTGGATGACAGATTCAACCTCTTCCCGGGAAAACAAGGCAGCTTCCTCAGCAGCCTGTACAACAGTCCCGAACGGGTCCCCACCCTTTATCACCCGCACAAGGAGCGAGAAGTCATTATTGCTGATCCGGCCACCCGAACCAAGGACCCGCGTGAGCAGGGACGAATAGAGCTTTCCGAAATTATTATTCCGGAAGGTGAGGAGGAGGACACCCATTCCTCTTGCACCCTCCCGTGGCTCAATTACGATATCCCCCTTGTGAAACCCGGCCGGTACTTTTGAGATTACCCGTGCCAGGCTGATAACCGCGTCATCAGGGAGCGGAAGTGCAGACTTCCCCCTGCGGATAATCCGTGAAACGCCCCTGCATACCACTTCACTGTACCCGTGCGCCCCACCGGTCCAGAATATACCCCCTTTCTGTTCAGACCCGGGTATTACGACCACCCTGTTACGGGCCTCGTCGCAGGTGATCATCGTCCAGTTTTTACCGCCCAACTGGAAATTGGCACTGTTTTTACTATTCACGAACCTGGCATCAAGTCTCCCGACAATCTCCCCGTCGGGCGTTACTGCCCGGAATTCCCCACCGCCGGTGATTACAGAGTACAGGTCACGCCAGTTGGCCTGGCCGAACTCCTTTTCAGAACGGGCCCCGAGCATCAGCATCTCACCATCAGCAACCAGGTACTCTTCTGCCCGGAGATTGTTGATAATCTGTTCCACGGCAACCCGGGGGATTTCCCGGAATGGTGTCAGGACACGCAATGCAGAAATCAGGGTCCTTGCGGAGGCCCTCCGTCTCCTCAGCAGTTCAAGCAGGAGTTGTTGGACAAGCACGTTATAGGGTCTGATATGTGGGATCAATGGCTCTACTTCTTTTTTGCTCGCACACTCGATTACCGCCACGGTACAGAGGAGTTCGCAGGGGTCACGGAGAATGAATGCAACAAATGGAGGTTTACCCCGCCGCCCGCTCCGTCCCATGCGCTGCAGGAACGAAGAGACTGAATTCGGTGGCCCGAGCTGTACCACGATGTCAAGGTCCCCGATATCGATCCCAAGTTCAAGCGAACTCGTACATACGATACAGGCGCTCCCTTCACGTGAGAATGCTGATTCCGCCTCCCGTCTCGTCTCCGGCGATAACGAGGAATGGTGCACGGAGAGGTGGTCCACCCTGCCACGAAGGGATTTTATCACTTTTTCAGCATCACTCCGGCTGTTTACAAAAACGATCGCCTTTTTCCCCGAAACTATCCTGACTAGGGAGGTGATGCGCCTCCCTTCGTCAGGCTCAACCGTAAAGGAGAACTTCTTTTCACGTGGCGGGACCGGAACCCGGACAACTTCCCGGGCCCTGCCTGGTGCGGATAACCACCCGAGTACATCCTCCGGGTTGCCAACGGTTGCAGAAAGCCCTATCCGCTGGACATTCCTCCCGGCTACCTTGTCGAGCCGGTCAAGAAGGCACCGGAGGTGGACACCCCGTTCAGATTCGACAAAGGCATGCACCTCGTCGATCACTACAAACCTGAGGTTTTTAAGGTCAGCCGTGAGTTTCCTCTCAAGCATGAGGACTTCAAGGGATTCAGGAGTAATCATCAGGAAATGGGGGGGTTCCCCGGCCGTCCATGCACGGTCCCCCTTCGGTACATCGCCGTGCCATTTCTGGACTTCGAGCCCGGTGGGAATTGCAAATGTAAGGAAACGGCCTTCCTGGTCGTTTATGAGCGCTTTTAACGGCGAGATATAGACACAGGCGACCCCGCGACACCCCTCTTTTAACATCGTATCTGTCACTGGGATCAGGGCAGCTTCAGTTTTTCCCCCGGCAGTCGGTGCGAGCACCAGCACGTCACTCCCTGACCATACCGCCCTGCAGGTCTGTTCCTGCACATCACGAAGTTCACTCCATCCAAGACGCTGCAGGAGGACCGACTGGAGTGACTCATGCAACCCTTCGTACACAGAAGACACGTTACTTCACCTTTGTGTCGGGCTTAAATATCTTTTTTCGGGATGAAATGTATGGTCACCCATGCAATGTCCAGTGAGACACCCGTTTATTTCGCCATACCGGTCACCGGGCCTTTGGCAGACCATGAAAAAAAACGTATAAATAGCAATACCTCGATGTATGTTTAGGTAAACTCATGTCTGTACAAGTAGGATCACGAAGAGGATCGTTCTTTGGTGCAGACTTTTTCTTCTTCTTTAGGTAGGGGACCAGCGGCTCTGCCGGTCCCCTTGTAATGTTTCTCCAAAGTTTACCGTAAGGTGTTCTTATGCTTGGAATCAATGACCCCTGGATATTGCTCGGTTACGGCCTCTCAATCGGCCTGATGCTCGCATGCGTACTGTACGGACTGCTAAACTGGAATACCGGAGGGGACCCCTGACATGGCAGTGAACAGCCTGACCCTCATCGCGGTGACTACCATTTATGTTGGAATCATGTTTTATCTCGGGTGGCTTGGTTATAAAAAGACCAGGACCCACGAGGATTACATGGTTGCCGGCAGGGAAGCCCATCCTCTGATTATTGCCCTCTCCTACGGTGCAACGTTCATCAGCACGTCGGCTATTGTCGGATTTGGCGGGCAGGCCGCAAACCTCGGTATGGGGCTGATCTGGCTGACCGTGCTGAACATCGGAGTGGGGATCCTGCTTGCTTTTGTTATATTCGGTAAGAAGACACGGGAAATTGGGCAGCGGCTGAACGCAGTCACATTTCCCGACCTGCTCGGAAAAATATACCAGTCCCAGTTCATGCAGGTTGTCGCAGGCCTCGTCATCATCGTAGGTATGCCACTCTATACCGCTGCGGTGTTGATCGGCGGAGCGCAATTCATCCGCGAGACCATCGATATTTCGTACAGCACTTCACTCATCGGGTTTGCCCTGATCGTCGCGATATACGTGATATTCGGCGGGCTGATCGCGGTCATGTATACCGATGCCGTCCAGGGAGCCATTATGCTCGTTGGTATGACCATCCTCCTTGTTGCAACGTACCTCCTCCTGGGCGGCGTTAATGCTGCCAACAGCAGTCTTACAGCAATGGCACCTCTTGTCCCGGAGAACCTCGTTAAAGGCGGCATGACCGGATGGACAACAATGCCGGTATTCGGGTCTTCCATATGGCTGACCATGATCACGACCCTGGTCCTCGGCGTAGGGATCGGGGTGCTTGCCCAGCCACAACTGGTTGTCCGGTTTATGACCGCCAAAAACAGTAAATCCTTAAACCGGGCAGTCCTCATCGGGGGCCCGTTTATCCTGATGATGACCGGTGTGGCATTCACCGTTGGTGCCCTTACCAACGTGTATTTCTACGAGACGCTTGGTAAAATCGCCATTCAGGTGGCACCCGGTGGTAACGTGGACACGATCATTCCCATCTACATTAACATGGCTCTTCCCGACTGGTTCGTGGTGCTGTTCATGGTGACGTTGCTGGCAGCAGCGATGTCGACCCTGAGCTCCCTGTTCCACACGATGGGTACCGCACTGATTTGTGACCTCTGGGGGAGGGGACGAAAGTGCGCAACGTCAATGCGGGCGACCCAGATAGGCGTGTTAATCATGATCATTGCGAGTGTCATTATCGCATTCCTGATGCCGGGCAGTATTATCGCCATTGCAACGGCGATGTTCATGGGGTTATGTGCATCCGCGTTCCTCCCGGTATTTGCAGTGGCCGTATATGCCAAAAAACCGGATTTAACCGCAGCGAAAGCGAGTTTAATTGTCGGGGCGGTCGTCTGGTTCATCTGGGCGCTTTTCATCAATACCCGGTACGCATCAGTGTATGGCCTGTGCAAGGCAGTTTCCGGTAAGGTAAGCCTCGCGGGACTCCCATGGGCAGCGGTCGATCCACTTGTCATTGCACTCCCGCTTTCGGCAGCAGTGATCATACTATTACAAGTCTATGCTGACCGCAGAAACGGGCATGTCATTGCACCTGCTCCAGCAACAGAGTAACAATATCGGGGATATTATTCCCATTTTCATTTTTGGAATTTTCTGAGGGGGTTTTCAGGTGACCGGCAGATTGACGGGTATTTATTGATCCTGCGGGTTCAATATCCCAACCGGGACAGGTAGTTCTCTAACCCGGCCTATTTTAGTATTTTATTACCTATTCCCGTGTAGTATATGAGTGTGAAGTCCCGGGGGCAATCCCTGGGGTATTCCCCACAGGCAGACCCTGAAACGGAGAATTAAAAAAATGATAAGGATAGTACTTGTCGGAATCGGCATCGCGTTCTGTATAATGTCGTCATTAACAGCACCAGTATAAGCGGTACCATTTTCAGCGGTATTATCATCACGAAGAAAAGATTCAGCACCACTAAACCTCACCTCTCCGGGGAATGGGTTTTCCTCTCGCAGATCTAAACCAGCACACTATCAACATCTGCACCGGTCCGGTTACTAAGGAAACACGGACCTTCTTCCGGGGCTTCCAGTCCATCAGCATCGAAAGCGTTCAACCAGTTCCATGCATTCCGGCTTAACACCGGACTACCGATCTTTCTTTTTTTTCCATTTCTCTAAAAAAAATATCTCCTGCGGTTCCCTGTAACCAGTCCCGATTCAGAACCCATCCACCTGCAAAGGGGTAGGTACGCCCCCCAATAGAAGCATCCAGATCAGTTCGGTAGTGAATATATCTGAATTGAATTTCCTGTCGGAAAAATCACCATATCCAAAGATAGCACAGAGAGAGGTCAGCCAGTTTTTAAAAAAATATGAGATTCAATCTGACATTCATTCAGATTTCCTGTTCCTCATGTATACGCTGAAGACGACCAGCACGAAGATAGAAACTATCGCTGCCGCTTCAATGAGCATCGTAAATATGGAATTCGTCGGCTGGGGCGGCACGACGGGGGGATTTACTGCCGGAATATATGATTCCCGGGGAACAGGGTCAGCAGAACCCTGGACGGATGAAACGGACTCCTGTAATTGAGAACCGGAAGATTGCCCGTTTTTACTCAATGAAGCTGCTGATACTTCTTCCTGGATGTCCCCCGGTTGGGTTCCTTTTGCAGTATCGGGCTCCTGTACTGACAACGCCTGGTTGCCATTTCCACCGTAGCTTCCGCCACCACCACCTCCGCCGGCACTGGCGGCCGGATTACCTGACGGAACGGGCGGTGTAACCCTGGTTGAGACACTAAGGTAAAGCATCTGGAGGGGGTTCGTATAATGAGCAACCGTAACAAGTGTAAATTTTGAAAACCCGTTTGGGGAAATCGCCTGAAATATGTCGATACCACGGCTTTCATCAAAATAGAGGAATTTGGTTGTTAATATTTCAATGTTGCCCTGGTCGTCTACCCTGATAATTTTTACGGGTTCATAAACATCTGCCAGACCACCAATATTATTACTTGCGAGCCAGTCCGAATCCACACCTAACACAATTTCTGTCGGATTTGAATGAGCAGGACCTGTTACAGAAATAAGAGTTATCCTTGCTTCCGATTCCGTAAGATTTCCAACTGTCAGAACATATAACCTGGCAAGATCAATTCCATCATCTGAGGTAAGCTTATAATAATCCCTGTTATCCGTGGAATTATGCGAAGAAAATACCATATTTAGCGATTTGAATGAACCATCAGGATTCATTTGGTGAACCCTGAACCGGTCATGGATGTCGGTGTAACCACTATACTGGCGAACCCATTCATGACTGACACCCATTGTTATGGTTGCAGGTCCGGAGACAGATAAACTGCTCTCAACGCACTGCATCGAGTACGCTATCCCCGGCACATAATCGCCAAAATCTGCATACTGAACAGAAAGGTTGAACTTTTCATGTTCATCGGGGGTTATTTCACGGGAAATAATTGCTGTTATTGACCCCTCCGGACTATACTGCGGCATGACAAAACTG